>NZ_LSGP01000004.1 GCF_001611555.1 Anaerosporomusa subterranea | reverse complement strand
GGAAGAGTGACAACGCCAGTTACGTCAGTTGTCCGGAAATAGAATTGCGGACGATAGCCGTTAAAGAACGGGGTGTGACGGCCGCCTTCTTCTTTTGACAGGACGTATACTTCGCCTTTGTATTTCGTGTGCGGTTTAATTGAGCCTGGTTTCGCCAAAACTTGACCGCGCTCAATTTCTTTGCGACCGAACCGCGCTCTACACGACCGGTTGCAACAGTTCCACGACCAGTGATCGTGAATACGTCCTCAACAGGCATCAGGAACGGTTTGTCCGTTGCGCGTTCAGGCGTCGGGATGTAGCTGTCAACTTGATCCATCAATTCATGAATCTTGCCGCACCATTTGCACTCGCGTGAGCCGCAGCCGCACTCGAGAACTTTGGTAGCAGAACCGGATACGACAGGGATGTCGTCGCCAGGGAATTCGTAGCTTGACAGCAGTTCGCGAACTTCCATCTCAACCAGTTCCATCAGTTCTGCGTCATCAACCATGTCCGCTTTGTTCAAAAAGACGACCATGGCAGGTACGCCAACTTGGCGGGAGAGCAGGATGTGCTCGCGGGTTTGTGGCATCGGGCCGTCAGCTGCGCTAACAACCAGAATCGCACCGCTTTATCGATTTGATCATACGCCATGAACTCGGCGCCACCAGCTTTAGCCAGCGTCATCGTGATCGCTGCTGTCAGCGAAGTCTTACCGTGGTCAACGTGGCCGATAGTCCCGATATTTACGTGGGGTTTTGTTCTTTCAAACTTTTTCTTTGCCATTCTCAATTCCTCCT
>NZ_LSGP01000003.1:0-2500 GCF_001611555.1 Anaerosporomusa subterranea | reverse complement strand
TGTTTAACCTTTAAATTAAATTTAGAGAATAAACAATTTCGTCAAGAATTCAAATGATGGTAATTTATTATCGCTAATAAATTACTAGCTAATTTTGTAGAAATCAAACGAAAGTTTGATTAGACTATATATGATAGGTCAAGCTACAAAGGGCGCATGGTGAATGCCTTGGCACTAGGAGCCGAAGAAGGACGTGATAAGCTGCGATAAGCTTTGGGTAGGCGCAAATAGCCAGTGATCCAGAGATTTCCGAATGGGGAAACCCGCATAGTTAACACTATGCACTTTATACTGAATACATAGGTATATAGAGGTAAACCCGGGGAACTGAAACATCTAAGTACCCGGAGGAAGAGAAAGAAACATCGATTTCCTAAGTAGCGGCGAGCGAAAGGGAAAGAGCCCAAACCTAAGTCTTTGACTTAGGGGTTGTGGACAGATCATAAAATTGCGAATTTCTTAGCTGAAGACAACTGGAAAGTTGCTCCGCAGAAGGTAATAGGCCTGTAAGCGAAAGGAAATAAGCAAGAGATCTGATCCAGAGTACCACGAGACACGTGAAACCTTGTGGGAAGCAGGGAGGACCACCTCCCAAGGCTAAATACTACCTAGTGACCGATAGTGAAGAAGTACCGTGAGGGAAAGGTGAAAAGAACCCCGGGAGGGGAGTGAAATAGAACCTGAAACCGTAGTACCGTGAGGGAAAGGTGAAAAGAACCCCGGGAGGGGAGTGAAATAGAACCTGAAACCGTGTGCCTACAACCGGTCGAAGCACTTTATATGTGTGACGACGTGCTTTTTGTAGAACGAGCCAACGAGTTACGATATGTAGCGAGGTTAAGTACTTAAGGTACGGAGCCGAAGGGAAACCGAGTCTGAATAGGGCGCAAAGTTGCATGTCGTAGACCCGAAACCGGGTGACCTATCCATGGCCAGGATGAAGCGAGAGTAAAATCTCGTGGAGGTCCGAACCACGTTGGTGTTGAAAAACCATGGGATGAGCTGTGGATAGCGGAGAAATTCCAATCGAACTCGGAGATAGCTGGTTCTCCTCGAAATAGCTTTAGGGCTAGCGTCGATTAACTGAGTAATGGAGGTAGAGCACTGAATAGGCTAGGGGGCATATCGCTTACCGAACCTTATCAAACTCCGAATGCCATATACTTTTATTTCGGCAGTCAGACTGCGAATGATAAGATCCGTAGTCAAAAGGGAAACAGCCCAGACCATCAGCTAAGGTCCCAAAGTGTAAGTTAAGTGGTAAAGGATGTGGGATTTCTAAGACAACTAGGATGTTGGCTTAGAAGCAGCCACTCATTTAAAGAGTGCGTAATAGCTCACTAGTCAAGAGATCCTGCGCCGAAGATGTCCGGGGCTAAAACTTACCACCGAAGCTATGGATGTACACTATGTGTACGTGGTAGAGGAGCTTTCTGCATTGGCTGAAGTCGTACCGTAAGGAGCGGTGGACGATGCAGAAGTGAGAATGTTGGCATAAGTAGCGAGAGCCAGGTGAGAATCCTGGCGGTCGAAAACCTAAGGTTTCCTGAGGAAGGCTCGTCCTCTCAGGGTTAGTCGGGACCTAAGCCGAGGCCGAAGGGCGTAGGTGATGGACAACAGGTTGATATTCCTGTACTACCAACTGACGTTATCAGAAATGGGGTGACGCAGGAGGATAAGATTTGCACACTATTGGATGTGTGTCTAAGCATTTAGGAGTAGCTGGTAGGCAAATCCGCCAGCCGAATCTGAGGTGTGATGGGGAGCCCGTATGGGCGAAGTATCTGATTCCACGCTGCCAAGAAAAGCCTCTATCGAGGAAGTTGGTACCCGTACCGCAAACCGACACAGGTAGGTGAGGAGAGAATCCTAAGACCAGCGGAAGAATTGCTGTTAAGGAACTCGGCAAATTGACCCCGTAACTTCGGGAGAAGGGGTGCCACCGAAAGGTGGTCGCAGAGAATAGGCCCAAGCAACTGTTTAGCAAAAACACAGGTCTCTGCTAAAGCGAAAGCTGATGTATAGGGGCTGACGCCTGCCCGGTGCTGGAAGGTTAAGGGGATCACTTAGCGCAAGCGAAGGTGTGAACTTAAGCCCCAGTAAACGGCGGCCGTAACTATAACGGTCCTAAGGTAGCGAAATTCCTTGTCGGGTAAGTTCCGACCCGCACGAATGGCGTAATGATTTGGGCACTGTCTCAACAGCAAATCCGGCGAAATTGTAGTGCAAGTGAAGATGCTTGCTACCCGCGATTGGACGGAAAGACCCCGTAGAGCTTTACTGTAGCTTAGCATTGAATTTCGGTATTGTCTGTACAGGATAGGTGGGAGACTGAGAAGTAGGACCGTCAGGTTCTATGGAGTCATCCTTGGGATACCACCCTGACAGTACTGGGATTCTAACTGGAGGCCATGAATCTGGTCACAGGACATTGTTAGGTGGGCAGTTTGACTGGGGCGGTCGCCTCCTAAAAAGTAACGGAGGCGCCCAAAGGTTCCCT
>NZ_LSGP01000001.1:300000-412823 GCF_001611555.1 Anaerosporomusa subterranea | reverse complement strand
GGCTGCCAGCAGCTTCGCTGCTTTCAACCGCCGTTGCCGTTACCGGCGACGCTTATATATGTTAACATAACAAAATTCGCTTGTCAACATATATTTTGTTTTTTATATCGCCGCCATTATGAGCAAGTCATTATGGTTAAGCGACTTTTATATAATACCACGCTGCAAAAGCCATGTCAACGGTTGTATCACTGTTTCGAAAAAAGATTCGTCTCCCGCTCTCATTCCCCAATAGCGTTTAGAAAGGGCGAGCTGTTGTTTCCTAGGAAAATTACAACATTACCTGACGAGGAAGGTAATGTTGTAACATCACTAGGAAGCCCCGAAAACCATTGCTTGCGTACGACTTAGTATGCACAGCAATGGTTTTCGGGGCTAGCAATACAGATTGGCCTTTATCAACGGCCTGCTAATTACTCTTTATGCCGCATATGGGGAAACAGCAGAACATCACGAATCGAATAACGGTCGGTCAGAAACATGACCAAGCGATCAATACCAATACCGAGACCACCTGTCGGTGGCAAGCCGTATTCTAACGCATTTACATAATCCTCATCCATCATGTGGGCTTCGTCGTCGCCAGATTCGCGCGCAGCAACCTGATCTAAGAAACGCCCCTTTTGATCGATCGGATCGTTTAACTCAGAGAAACCGTTGGCGATTTCCCTGCCAAAAATAAAGGCCTCGAAGCGGTCAGTCGCTTCCGGATTTTCTTTATTGCGTTTTGCCAGCGGCGAGATTTCTGTGGGATGTCCAATGATAAAGGTCGGTTGAATCAGATGTTCTTCGGCAACTGCCTCAAAGACTGCATTGAGAATCCCGCCAATGCCGAATTTTTTCTCATAATGCACCTCTAGCCTATCGGCGATTGCCCGTGCCTCTTCGACCGTTTTGACTGCGGCAAAATCGACATCAGCATACTTTTTGATCGCATCAACCATCGTTAAGCGATTCCATGGAGGAGTGAGATCGATATCTTGTCCTTGGTAATTAATCTTGGTCGTTCCGAGGACAGCCTGCGCCACGCCGGCGATGACTTCTTCGGTAAGCTTCATGATATCCTGATAATCTGCATACGCCTGATAGAGTTCAACAATAGTAAACTCTGGGTTGTGTTTAATCGAAATGCCTTCGTTACGGAATACCCGGCCCAATTCATACACTTTCTCAAAGCCGCCGACAATTAGGCGTTTTAGATAAAGCTCAGGCGCGATGCGCATGTACAGTTTCATGTCTAACGCATTGTGATGAGTCACGAACGGCCTAGCCGCAGCACCACCGGCGATAGGATGCATCATAGGAGTCTCTACTTCAAGAAAGCCTCGATCATCCAAGATAGATCGCAGCGATTTGATAATATTACTGCGTAAAACAAAGGTCCGCATAACATCAGGATTAACAATTAGGTCTAAATAGCGCTGACGATAGCGCATTTCAACATCTTTTAGTCCATGCCATTTTTCAGGCAGCGGACGTAGTGATTTAGAGAGTATTTCAAACTCGTTTACACGGACACTAATTTCACCCTTTTGTGTCCTGAATACCGTACCAGTCACACCAATAATGTCACCAATATCTACAAGTTGAAATAAGCTATAGGCTTCTTCACCAACAACATCTTGGCGAAAATAAAGCTGTACACGGCCTGTTAAATCGGACAGATGCACAAATGACGTCTTCCCATGTCCGCGTAGAGACATAACGCGTCCGGCGATGTGAACTTCCTGATCTTCGAGCTCTTCAAAGCGCCCAGTAATGTCCTGGGCGCGATGCGTTAAATCATATTTTCTGCCAAAGGGTTCTAAGCCTCTTTCGGCAATTGCTGCCATCTTCTCGCGGCGAACTTTCAACAGTTCGTTTAGATCTTGCTCTGTCTCAGGCGCTGATTGTTGCGGATGTTGTTGCTCTTTCATACGATATTCTCCCCCGTGTTAGATCAGTGGGTTCGTGCTTTTAGCTCAATGATCTGATATTTTAAAATTCCGGCAGGAACATTGACTTCTACAGTACTACCAACTTTCTGGTTGAGAATGGCCTCGCCTACCGGTGATTCATTAGATATCTTGTTCTCTTTCGGATTAGCTTCCGTCGAACCAACGATAGTATATTCCTCTTCGCTGGAATCTTCCAAGTCTTTAAGAACGACAGTAGAACCTAATGCAACAACATCGTAACGGATCTCAGCTTCGTCAATTAACTTCGCGTTGCGGAGGATTTTCTCTAGTTCCAGTATCTTACCTTCAATAAAGGCCTGTTCATTTTTCGCGTCTTCGTACTCAGAGTTTTCACTGATATCACCAAATTCAATGGCCTGCTTTATTCGCTCTGCCACCTCACGACGACGGACAGATTTCAGATGTTCTAATTCGTTTTCCGTTTTTCTCAAGCCGTCTGCGGTGAGCATAACTTGCTTTTCTGTCATGACCTTTACCTCTCCTTTAACTCTGAGAAATTCTAATCCGTAATATACTATGTCGGCAAGCATATAGAGTGATAGTTGCATAAAGCAATATAAATAGTGTCAAGTTACACTTGACACTCTGCTTGACACGCCGCAATACCACCTAGTTTGGCTACTATCATCGCGGCGTTTACTGCCATTATGCATATTATAGGCATAAAACTAAAGTCTGTCAATAATTTCTAGCCTAATCTCTCTTGCTTTATTGCAAGCTTGGCTGCTGCGTTGGCCTTGATGTTCAGCACTTCTTGCTGCGAAACTGCCCGCTCGAAACTGCGGAAGCCAGCGAGTTTAAATCCATGCTTGTTAGCCAATTGACCGATTGTTTCGATTTGTTTGACAGTTAAGTCCCGTCCTAACGTAAAGTTCTCGTATCTGCCCTCCAGTGCAAGAATCATTGTCTCAGCCATGCAAGCATACGCAGTTTTCGGTGGAAAGCCGAAGTTCAGACCAAAATTCACATCTCCAGGCACTTCCACAACGCCGCCCTCAATGACCAAGACATCGTTACGCGCCTGAGCAACTTGTTGCGAGACATTGCGCGGACGCGAAACATCGCAGACAATGGCCCCTGGTTTCAAATCATCAGGCTCGATAATACTATCCACCGCGCTCGTCACTGCAATAATGATATCAGCCGCTTTCAGAGCAGATTTAGTATTAGCCGTGACACGAACCGCTAATCCTGTTGAACGTAAAATTTGTGTAGCAAGTATTTCCAATTTATCCTCACTGCGGGCAGCCAAGGTTAGGTAACGAACGTCACGTGCCAAAAGCTGTGCGCAGGCTGCCCCAATAGAGCCTGTAGCCCCCAGCACCAGCACGTTTGCCTTATCGAGAGAAATCCCCATTAGCTGAGCTGCTTTCTTAGCACCTTCGATGGCGGTTGCAACAGTATAACTATTACCTGTAGTCACCGCTATATTTAAATTTTGGGCTATGGTTAGGCCGGCGTCTCCAACTACAGAGGTAAATGCGCCTAACCCTACAATTTTCGCACCTAATTTTTCGGCAACCTTTCCGGCTTTAATAATCTTCTTAATAACAACTTCTTCCGGCATACTCACCATTTGACGGCTGGTCAATGGGCAGCCGACAAACCAACCTTCGCTTGCAGCGTGTCCTGATTCAATGCCTGCGATATGAGAGACCTTGAAGGGAGGTATGTATTTGATAATGCCTTCTACAAAACTATCTGACCAATTCTCAGCGAATGGAAATTTGCGTGCGAAATCTTTTGCGACGATTGGATGGACGATAAATGCGAATCGTTCCATAAAACACTCTCCTCTCAATGCCCCAAGACACTAACCCGCGGTTTAATGCCTATACTTTGCATAATCTGACTATATTCATCTTTGCACATATTCTCTGGTCGTTTACCAGACAATGCGACTAGTATGCCTTCCAGCACATTAGTCCCGAAGGAACGCCCTCCCATTTCAGGCGTAGTTGTTACCAACATATGAATACCGCTTTTTTGAAGCATTGCGACATCATCTGCGGTAACGGTATTCGTAATTACTATTTTCCCCGGCAACTCTGGCGGCATATAACGGCGAATAAAGTGAAAGTCGCCAGCAATGATTTCTGCTTCATGAAAATAGCGACTGAATTTTGGTGCTGTCCGAGTTTGCTTTTCGCCTGTTGGATAAAACAAGCGAACCGGCAATTTAGTAATAACCGGCGCGACCACTTTGGCGAGTCGTTGCAGTCCAGCCAAACTCCTGATTGGAATCGGCACTCCCAACCCAAACATCAAATCGCCACAAGTTACTTGACAACCAGCTTTGACCAGAGATTCCGCCAGCCCGAAGCGATCAACCGCGCAGACCAATAGAACCCGCCGGTCTTTCATCATTACTTGATGATTACCAGCCAAATGGGAAACAACCGCCCGTTCAAGAGTATTCTTCACTCCGCTGCCATCCACAATCGGCGAGAGCTTTGCTGCTGATACAATCTTTAGAGACTCCCGAAACGTATAGCGTCTACCCCCTGCGTAAATATATAGATCAGTGCCGCCCAGCCCGAAGGCATCGACCTTTCCATCAAGCGCACGAATCAGGTCAATCGCCTTTTCAATGTTGCCATCCGTTCCCATCCGCTCAATCCTGATCAATTGCCCATTAAAGTCCTGTTCTACACAGTGATCTCTTTTGGATGACCCCAAGCTAATACTCACAACCCGCTTCATATTGTCTCCCATTCTTACCGGATCTTCCGTACGATATCGCGCAAGATTGCCGGTTCCAGATACTTATCTTCAGCAATCGGCGATTCTCCGATTTGAACGCCGATTACTTCCTTATCCAACATAGCTTCAATCAATTTTATCCGCATATTTGATCCCAAAATGATGACAGTATCATTACTTCGTATCTCTGCGATAATCCGCATGATAGCATCAAACAATTCTACCCCGGATTTTTCTTGAAGAAACTGCCATCTCTGCTTTTCAGTCAACAGTAAGCAATAATCAATACCTTCCTGCCGAGCAACTTGCTGAAGTTCTTCGCAATTGTGAATGGGAAAGCCAATTAACGCCACTGTCTTCCCTTTGCGGACTTCGCCCATATTCTCCAGACGCGATATGACTGTTCGATCTACCCCCACCTGATTAGCGACTTCCTGTTGCGACAAACCCTGACAACGCAAGCTGAGAATCTGATCAACTGTGCGATAAATTTTTTGTCGATTAATCAGCTTATCGCCAATTCGAAGCAGCATTGTGCATCTTCTCCTGCCTTCAATATATGTGCACAACCTTGTGTACATACAACAGTATAGCACTTTTCCTAGTATTCTCAACTTTTTTCCATTCTATCCCTCAGAACAAGAAAAAACCGCCGTTACATATGAGACCTAACGGCAGTAGTAGCGCTAAGAATCTTTAGCATCGCTGATTGCGGCTTTGGGAGGCAGGGCACTCTAACCGCAGAATACGCAGAGGTCGCAGAGGGTTCGCTGAGGGTACGTAAATTGCTTTACAAATTTACCGTAACCCTCCGCAGACTCTGCCTCTGTGTACTCTGCGGTAAAACGCAATTTCGGCTCACTGAACCTCAAAGCATTTATTATTCCCATGGGGATAAGGGAAAGCGTGCAATTACCTTTTTAGCGGTCTCCAAACGCAGCGGAGTATCATCATGATTCATGCCGCGTTTCATGCCCTGGGTAGCGCGAATTCCTGGTTGTGTGGTCAATCCGATATCTTGAGTCAGTTGGGACATAACCTTACGCCTCGCCTTATAAAGAGCCTCATCCAGTTTTTGTCCTGCGTTGAGATTATCAAGCATGTCTGTTGACAGATACAATTGCGCTAAACTAGTCATCGGGTTACCACAGGCTCCAGTCGCGGTCAAACCGAGGACCTCAGGCAGTGCATAGCGTATGCTGGCTTCAACTGACCGTTTCAGTTCCTCGCCTTCGCGAGCCATCGCGGCAATTAGGGTTTTTGCGGTACATAAACCAAAAGTCCGTAAGGCGCGGATGATCGCATGTTCAATGGTGTGAGCCTGATCTTGACTTACAAGTCCGCCCAAGTTGCCGCAAAGGCTTATCTTTCTCCCGGTCTCTAAATCTGTACCATAAAGAGCCACTGGGATATCAGATGCATCACGAAACTCAGTTGTTCCGCCTTCCGGCATCCAGCCTGCACCTGAGATAACTGGATATTCCTTGCGGGAATGTCTGAAGTGCAAGTATTCAATATCTGTTGCAAACAGCAATCCGTCACAAGACCGTTGGCCCTGCCAGCGAGCGTGACCACGCCCTTCTAAGCAAACCAACATTACAGGAACGGAAGCGCCGCCCTCCGGATCGGGAACCATTTGTTCCACTAATTCGGCCAAACGAGCAATCACACCCACAGGATATAGTTTTTGCTCATCAACTACCCACGGGCATATCAGAATATCTTGTCCAACGCCAGTGGCAGCCAGTAGACGTCCGCCTTGTTCTATGACAAATGCGCCGCTAATCTTACCGCCTCCTGGACGAGGCAGCACTCCATTTGCCACAGGCATAATCAGCATACTTCCAGACCCTCCTCTTCAGAGATAGCCTTCAATGAAGCAAAGACCGCAAAGAAGTCTTCTCTGGTCTCAGCTGAATTAAAGCGTAACCGCAACTCAGCCGCATGTCTAAGGCCTTTGGTATACCAAGCGGCATGACGCCGCATTTCTCTGACACCTATGTATTCCCCTGAATAGGCAATCGCCATATTAAGATGACGATGCAGGAGGTTTACCCGCTCTTCGAAGCTAGGTGGGCTCAACTGCTCACCAGTGGCTAAGTAGTGAGAGACTTGGCGGAATAGCCAAGGATTGCCTTGAGCACCACGCCCAATCATGACGGCGTCGCAACCTGTCTCTGCCATCATCTTTGCCGCGTCACTCGAACAGCGAATATCGCCATTGCCGATCACCGGGATAGAAACGCTCTCTTTGACAGAGCGGATAATCTTCCAGTCCGCTTGTCCGGAGTAGAACTGCTCCCTGGTTCTACCATGCACCGCTATCGCAGCCACGCCTGCCTTCTCGGCCAGAACCGCAATTTCCACCGCATTGATGGAACGCGCATCCCAACCTGTGCGGATTTTGACAGTGACCGGTACTCGGACAGCGTCTACAAGCCCAGCCAGGATTTCATAAGCCAGAGCAGGTTGCCGCATCAGTGCTGACCCTTCGCCGTTTTTGACAATCTTGGGAGTTGGACAGCCCATGTTTATATCGATAATATCGGCACCGGCAGCCTCGACTAACTTAGCCGCGCCAGCTACCGAATCAGGCTCAGAACCAAAGATTTGTACGGAGACAGGGCGTTCCCTCTCATCGATACGGAGCATGTCTACTGTGTGACAATTGTGAAACAACAGTCCTTTGCTACTGATCATCTCTGTATAGACTAGTCCGCAACCCATTTCCTTCGCCAACAGTCGAAATGGCTGATCAGTCACCCCTGCCATAGGAGCTAGAACAACCGGTGTTTCAATTACTACGTTACCAATCTTCAGTGAAATCACCTCTAGGCTAGTATACCAGGTTTTCACAAAAAAAGAAGACAGCTAGGAGTTGCTGTCAATAAAATTCTTCTATTTTTCTATAAAAATGCGACAGGAGAGTGTTACGAAAGGTTGCGCTCGTAGAGAATCCGCAAGCCTTCCAGTGTCAAGAACGGTTCAACAAACTGTATCGTTCTCGATTCTTGGGCCATTAGATTAGCCAAACCGCCGGTGGCAACCACATACGGTTTTTGGCCTAGTTCGTCTTCCATCCGGCGAACAATTTCGTCCACCTGACCCACGAACCCAAAAATAATGCCTGATTGCATGCTGGTTATCGTATTACGGCAAATAACGCTGCGAGGTTTAACCAGCTCGATGCGCGGCAATTTAGCTGCCCGCTGAAATAAGGCTTCTGTGGAGATGCCAATCCCTGGCGCAATCGCTCCACCCAAATAATCGCCGTTGGCTGCAATGGCGCAAAAAGTCGTAGCTGTTCCAAAATCAACGACAATAAGCGGGCCGCCATATTTTTCATAGGCTGCAACCGCATTAACAATCCGGTCGGCACCAACTTCCCGGGGGTTCTCGTACTTAATACTCATCCCGGTCTTGGTACCTGGTCCGACAACTAGCGGATCCAATCCAAAATAACGCTGCGACATCCGGGAAAGCGGCACAGTTAGCGGCGGGACAACTGATGAAATAGCTACCGCCTTAATCTGATTAATTTCAATCCCGGAGAATTGAAACAAGTTATTGATCAGCATGGCATATTCATCACTGGTTTTTATACGATCAGTGGATACCCGCCAATGATTCAATAACTCAGTTCCTTTATACACGCCAAGCACAATATTCGTATTGCCAATATCAAATACCAAAAGCATACTTACAACCCCTTCTTTGTACGCTACGCGCTATACCCAGCTTGGATCAAAGCACGGCGCACTTTAATGCCTATATATCCAGCAAACAATGATTTAACGAAATCAAACGGCGCAAACGGTAATGTAGTGAGCATAAAGGCTTTTTCCCAAGTCATTGGTTTGTGAAGAAAGTACTGAAAACAAGCCATAAAGCCTACTAAACCAAGGGTATAGACGATGATCATTCCTAAGACCATAGCGCCGGCGACCACCTTATAAGCCAATCCAAATCTCTCTGTGATACGCCCGACTACGTATGCACAAAGTGTGAATCCCAACAAGAACCCTCCCGTGGGTCCCAGGACTGCCGCTAATCCGGCCTTGCCTTGAGCGAAAACAGGTAGGCCAAAGGCTCCTAGCAAAATCCAAAGTCCCACACTGATCGAGCCCCATTTACTGCCTAATATCAAACCTGACAGCATCACAAAAAAGACCTGAAGGGTGTGGGGAACAGGGCTCGGCGGAATGACGAAGGAAATCTGAGAACCAATAGCAATTAACGCTGCAAATAGCCCTGCCAATACCATATTTCTTGCAGCCATGTTATTTTTCCTCCTGCGACTTCGCCCGAACAGATACATCGCCTGCAATCACTTTTTCAAGACCGGCTTCTGTTTGTACGATGAGCGCTCCGTCTTCATCGATGTCGAGCGCGATCCCACTGAAACAGCGGGTGATACCAAAAACATCAACAGGCTGCCCGAGAGTCGCCGAAAGCTTGCGCCACTCTGCTAAAATCGGTGAAAAGCCTTCTTCTCCAGCTTGTGTATATAGCAACTCCAGCTCATGGAGCAAAGCAATCAGTAAGTCTGTACGCGAGACTGTCCGTCCGAGGACAGAAGAGAGCGAAGTAGCAATATCACGAAGCTCTTCAGGGAATTCGCTGGCATCGGTATTTACATTAATCCCCATGCCGATGACTACATAGTTAATTGCATCCATTTCGGCATTCATCTCAGTCAAAATCCCAACCAGTTTCTTGCCATTATAGAGAATATCGTTTGGCCATTTAATCCCGCAGTTTACTCCCGTCGCCCGAACAGCCCTGGCCATCGCCACCGCTGCAAGCAAAGTACATTTTGGTGCTTCCTGTGGTGGAAACTTAGGACGCAGAACAACAGAAAGCCAGATTCCCTTGGCAAATGGTGAAAACCAACCTCTCGCCAATCGCCCCCGACCCACCTTCTGCTCTTCCGCTAACACGATAGTTCCTTCCGGGCAGCCTTCATTAGCTAAGCGTTTTGCCTCATTATTTGTCGAACTAACAGTAGTGTAATAGTGTATAGAATGGCCTATGAAGTCAGTAGTCAGACGCGGGCATATTTCATTCGGCAGCAGTAAATCCGGAACTGTTTGCAAGCAATATCCCAATCGCGGATGGGAACTGATCTCATAGCCTTCATCTTTCAGTGCTTGCATATGCTTCCAAATAGCCGTCCGTGAAACGTTTAGTACTTTTGAAATATCTTCACCGGAAACGTATCCACCGGCGTTTTGCCGTAGCAAACGTAAAATTTCCGCCCTCAAGTTAGCCCCTCCCACATTTCAGTTAGCCCAATAATACGGCAAGCTTAACTGTTTGTCAACCGCCATCACCCAAAAGGTTGACCGCGTTTAGAACTACACTATATGCACCTGCTACCTGATCACCCCCAAAATTTCCGAATCGTTTCTGGTCTCGGCGGTCTAGTCATTAAGCTTACCACAATGAAGACCACGAGCGCCAAGATCAGCGGCAGAATGATCGTATGGGCGCCAAAGGGCCGTGACCAGTAATAGTGGCAATACAAATAACTGGATACGCCAACAAGTATTGAAGAAATTGCTCCGGCATCGTTAGCCCGTTTCCAGTAAAGGCCCAGCAGTGTCGGCCAGAGAAATACTGTTTCCATTCCAGCGAGCGCAAATAAATTTAGCCAAACCAGAAAGTCAGGCGGGTTATAGGAAAGCAGAAAAACCGTCAATCCTGCTAAAGCCGTAATGAAAAAGCTCAGCTTTCTCACAAATGCTTCATTGGGATTAGGGTTGATATAGTTGATATATAAATCTTTACAGATTGTACTTGATAACACCAAGAGTTGTGAACTGACTGTCGACATGATTGCTGCTAAGGGAGCTGTCAGGAAAATCCCGGCTAGCCAAGGATTGAGCGTTGTCTTAGTGATTTCCGGAATGACAGTGTCGGCCACCTTAATATTCGGTAAAATTGCCTGACCGACCGCGCCGACCAAATGCATGCCAAGCATTAAAAACCCTGTAAATATAGTACCGATAATAATTGCGTTGTGCATCGCTTTAGAGCTCTTATAGGCCATTCCACGAACCGCTACTTGCGGTAGCCCAATGACGCCAAAACCGACCAAAATCCAAAACGACACAATCCAAGGAACCGTAATAAAGCTCTTGACACCATACGGGGTGATCAGATCGGGATTAATCGCCATTAGCTTGTCCATGATCGGCCTAACTCCACCTCCATACATAAAGACTCCGGCGATCAAAATCACTGTACCAACAAACATGACAATCCCTTGAGCTGTGTCTGTCAACACAACTGCTCGAAAGCCGCCGATAGTAACATAACCAATAACTACCCCGGCAAAAACAAATAGTGCTGTTTGATAAGGAAGACCTGTCATTGATTCAAATAGCCGGGCTCCACCGATAAACTGGACTGAAATAGCGGCTAAGAAGAAGAGTAAAATGCCGATTGCCGATAAAATTACCACAGTCTTGCTCTGATAACGTTCCTTTAAGAAATCGATTATCGTCACAGCATGAATTTTTCTAGCTACAATTGCAAAACGCTTGCCGAGTACTCCCAGCACCAAGTAACCGACCGGCAGTTGGGACATAGACAGCAATACCCACCCTAGCCCCATAGAATAGGCCATACCTGGCCCAGCGATGAAACTGCCAGCACTAATATATGTAGTAGTCAGAGTCATAGCCAGTATAAAACCGCCCATGCCGCGCCCGCCGAGAAAATACTGTTCGATAAAACCGCCTTTGGCTTTAACAGTCTCTCTTGCGCTCCACACACCAATCAGAAACATAGCTGCTAAGTATACGAACATAACAATAATTATTTCCCACTGCATGAGCGCTACCTCCCCTCATCAGCCGCAGAATCACACGGATCAGGTCCCAGCGGCATATCGGTGTAAAAGTGTTTGACCATGATGTAGGCCAGTGCACAAAATACAGCAGTTCCCACGATGACACTCCAAAAAAACCAGGCAGGAAACCCTAAGATATAGGAATATTCCTGTGGCGGCTGATCCCCTAGCCAAAAAGCGAAAGCATACCACCAACAGAAATTGAGTAAAAATAGGGCAATCGCCATCCAGGCTTCTTTAGCTGCTATGCGATAGCGGGGGTCGTCAATAAACTCTTGTTTTTTCACTTTCACGCCTCCTCGAGCGAATTCCCCGTAACAGCTTCCAAGCGGTCTTCTAGAATAGCATGCCACCAATTCGGTTTCTCTATGGCAAGCGCATTCTTTGCTACGGTAAGATATACATAAGAAAGCCTCCCTTTCGACTGAAAGGAAGGCAGAACAAGACCAATACGTTGGCAATGCCTTCCGTCTTAGCCCTCAAAGGATCTAAGCGGATTGGTTCTTTGAAGATTAGCCTAACAGCCGGTGTAGCTCGCAAGCGATACTGCCCATAGAAATGCCAAATGCCTAGCCAATCTTATCACGCCGTAAAATCAATTTGCAAGCACTTTTTATTCAACGCCCGGGATGAAATTACCACAGTCTAGGAACTCTTACATTTGCTATCACTAAGACTGATGCTAAGATGATAATCATCACATGAACCGTAGTTGGTAACATTGAGCCTACAAGCGCCAAACCAGATAAAGCCGGACCAGCCACAGGCAGCGGATCGCTAGGATAATAGACTTTGGCGCCAGCAACCGTATAGCGGGCAAGACGAAACGCACAAGCTGCCGGATACACTAATGCCAGCAGATATCCTGTCAGGCCGTTCTCTGAAAACTGGGCAAAAAAGTAGAGCGTTGCAGGCGCTAAGCCAAACACGAGTAAGTCTGACAACATGTCGATATCGCGCGCAAACTCAGCAGTTGTGTTCAATCGTCTTGCCAGACGATTCGCCCAGTTGTCATATAGCGCGGCCAGAAAAACAAATCCTGCGGCAACCAGCCAATAACTGTTTACTGTTGCTGTTATAGAGGCAACTCCTAAAACTAACCTAGTCGCTGTCAACACATTCGGACTCCAGCGCTTTGCCATAACATCACACTCCAGTCAGTATCTGGTTTTCTATATGTTTTAGAAAAGGACTTGGTTTTCACCAAGTCCTTTTCAGTCTTATCGGATATAGACAATCTTAGGCTTTGTTTCCTCAGTTTGCTGTTGCAGCGTTTCCACAGTCTCGCTAAGCGGGGCAACCAGGGCTGGGTTATCACTATCAGCAACATTATCAGAATCGGTTATCTTGCCATCTTTCAACAATTGATCAAGTTGCTCAGCCTCAAGAGTCTCCCGTTCAAGCAGCGCCTGGGCAATTAAATGCAATTTATCAATGTTGGTTTTTAGCATTTCTTCCGTCTTTTTATAGGCGTCCTCAATCATACGGCGTACTTCTTTGTCGATCGCAGAGGCGACCTCTTCACTATAGTTGCGATCGCGGGAAATATCGCGGCCCAAAAAGACCTGTTCTTGGCGACGACCAAAAGTAATTGGTCCCAGTACTTCGCTCATGCCAAACTCTGTAATCATTTTACGTACCAACTCGGTTGCACGTTCTAAATCATTTTGCGCGCCAGTCGATATTTCGTTCAAAATCAGTGCCTCTGCCACCCGACCGCCGAGAAATGTCTTAATTTGGTCGTGCAGTTCTGATTTTGTTGCATAGTAACGATCTTCTTTTGGCAGCATCAACGTATAGCCGCCAGCCCGCCCGCGGGGAATGATGGAAACCTTGTGTACAGGGTCTGTATGGGTCAACAGCATGCCAACCAGTGCATGACCAGCTTCATGATACGCAGTCAGTTTTTTCTCTTTATCGCTAATCACTTTGCTCTTACGCTCAGGGCCAGCAACTACTCGTTCAACCGCTTCTTCTAATTCGTTCATTTCAATTTTCTTCTTGTTACGGCGAGCTGCCAGCAAGGCGGCTTCGTTAACCAAGTTGCTGAGATCGGCGCCTGTAAATCCAGGCGTGCGACGTGCAAGAACTTCAAGATCGGTATCTTTGGAAAGCGGTTTGCCACGAACATGCACTTTGAGGATATCTGCGCGACCTCTGACATCAGGCTTATCAACTACAACCTGACGGTCAAAGCGACCTGGGCGCAAGAGCGCCGGGTCAAGAATGTCCGGCCGGTTGGTTGCGGCAATAATGATAATACCTTCATTCAGGCCAAAGCCGTCCATTTCCACCAGTAGCTGGTTGAGGGTTTGTTCCCGCTCATCATGACCGCCGCCTAAGCCGGCGCCGCGCTGGCGTCCAACTGCGTCGATCTCATCAATGAACACAATACAAGGAGCACTCTTTTTCGCCTGTTCAAACAAATCGCGAACTCGAGATGCGCCTACGCCGACAAACATCTCCACAAAGTCTGAACCACTGATACTGAAAAACGGAGTTCCCGCTTCACCAGCGACAGCCCGCGCTAGCAGCGTCTTGCCTGTGCCGGGAGGTCCAAACAGCAAGACCCCTTTAGGAATACGGGCACCAAGATCATTAAACTTTTTGGGATGTTTAAGGAACTCAACGACTTCCTGCAATTCCTCTTTGGCTTCGTCTGCCCCGGCAACATCGTTAAATGTGATCTTGATTTTGTCCTCGCCATGCAGTTTAGCTCGTGACTTGCCAAACGACATGACTCGGTTTCCACCACCTTGCGTTTGCTGCATGATGAAAAACCAAACACCAATTAGCAATAGCATCGGCAACAAAGAGGAAAACACCGTTGTCCACCATGGCGGCTGTGGCGGTTGTTCAGCCTTAATCTCAACATTCTTTGTCCGCAGTGTGTCAATCAAAGTCGGGTCATTCGGTGTTACCGTAGTGAACTCAGGACCGTCCTTCTGCTTACCGCGGATAGTGTTTTCAACAATAGTAACTTTCTCGACTTTCTGTTCTTCCACCAGGCGAATGAACTGTGTGTATGTGATTTCCTGCTTGGTGGTCGTTCGCGAGGAATAGTAATCAATTATGGAAATCGCAATAATGATAATCAGCAGATAAAAGCTGACGTTCCGAAAAAATTTATTCAAGCAATAGCCTCCTCTCGCTAGACGACAGACATATATCCACAGGGTAATATTATAACACAAATTTTTCAAGATTTACAAGTCAGAACCGGTGTTTCTAGTATTCGGCAGACAATAATTTGTATGCGATAGTTAACCGCCGTACGCCTCAGGCTTCAAAACTCCTATGAAAGGCAGATTGCGGTATTTTTCAGCAAAGTCCAGACCATAGCCAACCACAAAATAGTCCGGAATAGTAAAGCCGTTATAATCTACATGCACCGGCGCCTTGCGGCGGCTGGGCTTATTCAGCAAAGTACACAGTTTAACACTGGCAGGGCGCCGGGATTTCAAGTTCTCCACCAGATAGTTAAGCGTTAAACCTGAATCAATGATGTCTTCGACAATCAGCACATGCCGTCCATCCAACTCTTCATCAAGATCTTTGAGGATACGGACAACACCACTTGAGGATGTGGATGCTCCATAACTAGAAACAGCCATAAAATCAAGTGCTACCGGCACCGAAATGGCTCTCGCCAGGTCGGCCATAAAAATAACTGCTCCCCGTAAAACACCAATCATTAATATCTCCTTGCCAGCGTAATCTGCGGAAATCTCTTCCCCCAATTCCCGGACCCGCTCAGCCAGTTGGTCTTTGTCAATTAATATTTCCTTAATATCATTCATCATACTCACGGTAGTGCCTCCTGTATTCCAATAATTTGTAGAACTAGATACTCTGTTGTTGCCGCAGTTGTCTGGCCTTGCCGGGAGCCCCGTAGTCCTCCCAGCCAGAAAATAACGCCATGACTATCGCAAAAAACCGGTACTTGATCGCGCAGACTGCGAGGAACTTTCTTATCGATAAAGAAATCTTTCAGTTTTTTATCGCCCTGCATGCCGCGTGGAGAAAATCGATCACCCGGTTGACGACTTCTGACAAACAGCGGTTGCTGCAGCGCAGCTAAATCAAACACAGCAGTAGCTGAGTCAATGTGTTGGGGCAAGTAGGTCTGCACAGATGCCCTGACCCGCACTCCAAGCTCGCTAACCTCGGTCTCTCCAGGTATCAGCAGCCGTACACCTGGCGGAGCAATTCCCCGCGAAACTGAGCAAACCTCCCTGCGGCGAACTTGAATGGCATCATATTCTCGCTCGGCTCTCCAGCCGCCCGGGAGATCGAATTTGCTGCCTACAGGCCAGCTATCAGCCATTTCTATCAATTTTTCCACATGATGAAAGGTTATTCCTGTTAGATTGCCCTGTTTTTTTTCAATTAGCAGTCGAAAAATCACCCTTTTCAGGGCAATATGCAATTTTGACAGTGGTTCTGTATACACGCAAGTTGCATCCGGGGTCTCTCGCGTCAGGTTTGGCCAAATAGCTTGTGCCGACTCGTTTAAAAATTTCTGCTCATCTGCGAGGATTTGCCCAACTCGGCAAAGCGGCTCACGTACACTGCTACCGACTGCTGCTTCTAACTGGGGAATAATGCGCAAGCGGATCTTATTACGCAGATAGTCAGTTTTCAGGTTGGACAAATCTTGCCGCGGCTCCAAAGCGTGTTGTTGACAGTAGTCTTCAATCTCCTGGCGCGTCAGCGACAAAAGCGGACGGATTATGCGGCCAGCTTGCGCATGCATACCACTTAAACCAGCTCCGCCTGAGCCTCTGAACAGATGCAGTAAAATCGTTTCTGCCTGATCATCCCGGTGATGGCCTGTAGCAATTTTCGCATTGCCCCAGGTTTGGGCTGTCTCACGCAAGTATTCATAGCGCAGTTTTCTACCCGTATCCTGTGATGAGCCGCCTTGCTCAAGCAGATACTGAGGAACATTAATCGCTGTTGAGAAACAGACTAAGCCATGCCTCTGACAGTAGTCTCTGACAAACTGAGCATCTGCAGCTGAGGCTTTGCCTCGAAACATATGATCTACATGACCAACAGCAAGCTCAAAACCGAATTCTAGTCTGATTTGCCTAAGTATATCTACCAGTGCCAGCGAGTCCGGTCCTCCCGAGCAGGCAGCCAGCACATGTTCGCCTGACTGAATTAGCTGATGTGCGATAATAAAGTCTCTCACCTTATTGATGATCATAATCGTGTTCCCGCCTTATTTAATGCCTGCTTTGTAATTGACTGCCAGACGATAGACAGTGGTACTGGCAAAGATGCCAAACGCTATCGCGCCGCCAATCAGCACGGTTTGCACCCCGATTGCGACACCCTGTGTATAGTGACCATTGACGATATTCGCCATGGTTGCATACGCTTCCCGGCCTGGAACCAAGGGAATAAAGCCAGGGAGAAGAAAAATCGTGGCTGGCTTTTTCAAGCGGCGGGCCAATAGTTCAGAAGAAAGAGCAGCAGCCAGACTGCCAAAAAAAGTAGCTAAAACCAGCTTCGCACCAAGCGCCGAGAGTCCGGTCACAACCAGCCAAGCGAAAACTCCGTTGCCACTAGCATACGGCAGCACTGCACGCGGAATACGGTACAGAACGCCGATGGCCAATCCCATACAAAACACAGTCACCGCTTTATAGATAAGCATGACGCTCCCCACCAATCCATCAATACGCAAACATGGTCAGAATAAGAACTACCCCCATAGCGACTGCGACAGCAGTCAGAGCCGCCTCGAGGCCACGCGACAAGCCGCTTATCAAATCACCGGCGATAACATCCCGAATCGAATTGGTGATTGCGACCCCGGGCACAAGGGGAATTATGCCGCCAGATATCATAATCTCGCTGTTCCACTCTGGGCGGAGCAGCGCCAAACTCACTCCAATCAGTGCAGCGGCAGAACCGCCCAGAAATTCAAATGTAAAGCGCACTCCATGCAGCCGTGTAATAACATGCGCAATTAATCGCACCAGCATAGCTGAGCCAAACGCAGCAATTGTTTCCGGTAATCCGCCGTCGTGCAAGACAGCAAAGCCGCCGCCGAGCACACCAGAGGCAAAAATGGTGGGGAGTATCGGAAAACCAGTGCGTTCTTTCGCAATAGAAGCCAAGATTGTCTTGGCTACGTGAAACTGCATCCTCTGATCAGCCAAACGCCGGGATAATTCATTCACCTTTGCAATCCGATCCAAATTAATTGTCCGCTCTGCTATGCGCCGCATACTTGTGAGTGTTTTGCCGTCTGCGCCGGTTACACTCAGAAATACGCCGGTCGGAACGACAAAGCTCTCAACATTGACGGCTCCGCACGACCTGGCGATATGACCCATCGTTTCTTCCACCCGCGAGGTATCAGCCCCGTTTCGCAACATAATTGCGCCGGCTGAAACGGCAAATTCAGTCATTTGGTCGAGCGTTAAACTGACGTTTTCCATCAATGATCTGCCCTTTCTGGCTTATCTCATCTCAAATAGTTCTGCCGATTGCCTGCGTTCTCCTGCTAATATTTTTCCATATTGGCAGGTTTCTAGTCTAAACACCGTTGAATATCCTTGCGTCACAGCCAGAAGCAGCTAAGAGCACATAAAAGATCGCTGCGTCTCGATCCCTTGTAATGACAGATTTGATTCACCTGTCATCACGAGCGAAGCGCGGCGATCTTCTCTATTTGCCCAAGATTTTTATGATAATCAAATCTTCCCGCTATAAAGGAGTCTTACATGCTGCCAAGCCGTTCATGCACCTTGATCACCAAAACCGTCATATCATCATTTACCGATGTGCCAGCCAGTTTCTGCGCTTGTTCGATCAGCAGATTGGCCAGCTGTTGCGGATTATCGTCAGGCGCCATCCGCAGAAAGTTTGCTACCCAATCACGTCTGGGCTTTTGTCTGTCTGCTTCTGTGACCCCGTCGCTGACCATAACAACTGTGTCACCTGGCGCCAGTTGGCGACGCTGTGGCTCAATTTCCACTTGCTCGATAATACCGACAGGCAGCGATGTACTTTGAACAACCGACACTTCGCGAACTCGCTTGATATAGCTAACTGCCGACCCTGTTTTGAGAAATTCGACCTCACCGCTATATAAGTCAAAGATTGCTATATCGATCGTCGCATAGCATTCTCCTGGTAGTCGCAGCAATAACATGGCATTGACTGACTTAACTGCCGCATCAACGGAAAAGTCGGCGGCAAGCAGCTTTTCGAGGAATTGTACTGCTGCCTGACTTTCGCGAGCAGCATGTGCACCACTGCCCATACCGTCGCTAATAATGGCAGCTACCCTGCCTTGCCCTGCTTCTGACATAGAGCAAGTATCACCAGAAATATCGTGTAAATTCTTTGCTATCGCCGCTGCGCCAACATCAACCGCATAGCGGCTAGCGGCACTCATCGTTAGCCGACATTTCCGGTGCAGCAATCTACTGCCACATTCTCCTGTAACAGTCAGCCGTTTGCCAAGTGTCTCGGCAACCAAGGGCATTACTTTGTTCATACAAGCCTGATCGCCATTACAGGGTTCTTTGCGGCCAAGAATTCGTAATCCACAGCCGCGCCCGGATATTTTTATGGATTCGAGTTCACACCCTGCCGCTAGTGTCGCTGCGGATAAATAAAGCTCAGCCTGCCTGTCCGCAATGGAAACACGTTGAATCTCAGTAGCGAGAGTAGCAACAATGCTGCCCGCTGAGCGCATCTGCTCCGCCAGCATAGCACGGTGCTCCATCGCTCGCTTTTGCCAGAAGAACATTACCCGATTGTGTTCGATGATTTCGCTCGCAGCCATCAATAACTGCTGTTGACGTTGACAGGAATCCTTAAGCGTTTGCGGCAAGGCCCGAGTATCTAGTTTACCATTGGGCGGCAATGACATTAAGTCAAGAAACGCTTGGTACGTACTATAAAATTGACTTTCCCAGCATTCATCTTTCTTAGAGCATGTCCTACAGACCTGAGCACCTAAACGGTCAATTACTTGTCGAATATCTTCAGTTGGCTCAAGCGCCGTTTCCCTAGTCTGCCCAAATATGCCTGCCAAATCAATAAACATCTCTGAAATTTGGCTAAGCTTAACCGCAGCAACAGTTACAGCTTGGTTAGGACTGACTGGCATCGGCTCGGCTTGACACACCTTCTTTCGCCAAGTATCCCACCAACTGCTGGGAACAGCTAAGAATAGCAAAGCACCGGTAATGGTTTCGACAAGAACAACCAGTATCCGTTCATTCGTCGTAAAATACGACACCGCAATTACACAACCAGTTATATAACCGAGCGCTATCGCAAACTTACCTAGACTGCTGAAAGCGCCACTCACTAGTGAAGCAAGCGCGTAATAGGCTACTGTCAGAGTAATATTTCCCTCGTTTAATCCTGTGACAATACCAACTGCTGTGCCAACAGACACACCAATCCCCACTCCTCCCTGCAGCGTGATAACCATGATAAAGAAGCCGCTCAATGCATTGCGTAAACTATAGCCCATCAATTGGACTTGTCCCACCCCGGCAATGCCAGCCGCCAACAGGATAATCAAACACACTACCTGTTCTTCACTAGCTTGTCTGGACCCAGCAGAATCTAGCAACGGCAGAACGGTGGAAAAAATCGTCGCCAGAACCAGACTGGCAGCGAGATTAAAACCCACCAACAGCAATTGATACAAACTGATTGACTGCCAGAGCAGGAGTGTAGCGCCAATTATCCCCGCGCCAACGATAACAATAACCGGGATAGTCCACATTTTCTTCTGCCATCTAGTCTCATGAGCAGTTAGCCAAAGATAGGAAACCATACTCAATAAATACCAAGCAGATTCGGTTGAATAGCCAATCGATAAAGACCCGGCCAAAGTCCAGGCCCCTACGGCGAGTGCGCCTACTCGTTTTTTTCTGGTGACGGCGATGAAGTATGCCAGCCCGAATGGCATCAATTCTCCCATGATAGATATACGTCCTAGTAAGAAAGCTAGCAGATTAAGCGCTATCATGTCTTTACTTAAGCAGGAAGCAAGAATTCTGCTAATCACGCTTACTGACAAAAACAAAGATGGTTTGACGCGCCAGCGTGATCCAGACGGTAGAACCGCACCTCTTTCCAGTGTTGCGACATTCCCTTTAGACATAATCTCCACTCCTCTTCAGCTGTCAGGTCTCATTCTACACAATACTGACAAAAGGATTTGTCTAAAGGAAGAAGCTTGTCATGATGAAATACTTTACAAATTTGACAACAAATCCAAAAAATCGGCTTAAGAAAGTGTGTTTCTTTTATGTTACCCGCCACGAGACGGCGGGCCAAGGCGAATGGGCGGATATTATGTAGAAGATACACAAAAACCGGAACCTGTTTTTCAGGTCCCGGTCAGAGTTCATTAATTATTCGGCTTTGCGCGCGCCGCCTCTGCCGCCCCGCTTGGAATCAGTGTTCCGTTTCAGGTCGGTAAGACGTTCGTCACTGTCTTTTAGAAATTTATTTAGCTTATCTTCAAAGGAAACGGCGCCAACCCGATGCATCGGACGTCTAAAATCGTTGGCAGGTTTTCGTGGCGCGGGAGGCTGAAGCTGTTTAATCGACAAGCCGATTTTGCCGCGATCGTCTATTGACAGCACTTTTACTTTAACGCGGTCTTGTTCTTTAAGAAAATCCTTCACATCACGGACGTAAACATCGGCCACTTCTGAGATGTGAATCAGACCGACCTTTCCCCCCGGCAGTTCGATAAACGCTCCGAAGTTCGTGATTCCTGTCACTACTCCCTCAACAATACTGCCAACTTCAATGGACATACTAATCAAAAGTCCTCCCTTAAATGTGTGTTATGCATCCATATTATACTCTCGGACTGTAAAATGTGTCAAGAATCTTAATTGGTTTACTTTTTCCCAGACGGAACGTAAGGCAATTCGCCAGGTTTCACTAGGCCAAGCTGTTCGCGGGCAAGTTTTTCAACATAGGCCGGAGCCAACAGCCGATCACGTTCAGCCTGAAGTTGTTGATTGACTGTCTGGGCTTGTTCTAGCTGCTGGCTGACAGCACTGGTTTCCCGCTGGATTGACGACATTTCTAGATACCGATCGGTAACAAGATAGCAAAAATAAGCACTCAGCAGCAGTAGCGCCAAGTTAAACCACTTGATTTTGTATCGCTTGGGCGCAGGCATGCCTCATCTCACCCCTCGTTTGGCTTTCATTGATGAAGCATTCGGCATAACAATGCCGATTCCCTCTTTCTTTCTTATACTTCTGGCGGTTTTCCGTCCTTAGGGACGGTCGCCCAACGAAATAGTCTTGTTCCTCCTGAAATAGCGCGACGGTAAACCCAGCGTGTTGGCAATAGTATAGGCCGGATAAGAAGATAGCTGATGACTACTCCAACGAGTCGAAGAATTTTACCAATGGTTCTGGCGGTTTTCCCGAGAATTAACGTTGCATAAACACTAAGAAAGCGGAAGTAAAGACCAGCTCCGGAAAATAGCGCAAGAAAAACAAAAAACCGGATTTCTCCCCAGTTCCCTTTGAGCAAGGCCAGGAATACTACGACTGTCGCCAACAGCCAATAAAACAGGTCTCCGAGAGCTGTGGCAAACCGCCGCAATTTAAGTGTATTGCGGGTTACTCGGTAGCAGTCGAATACAAAGGCCAACACCGCTCCGGTTGCCGCTAGCAAGAGAAATGTATATAGTTGCTCGTTCATCGCCTATTTCAGTAAGCGGCCCAGCAGACCCTTTTTACTGCGTGTTTCATCATCATAGGAAATCAGCTTAATTAAACCCTCAATGACAACACTGCCCTTATCCAGGTTCAGTTGCTTGATATCCAATTCTTCGCCTTTAATCAGCAACGATCCCTGTTCTGTATCCATGGAGATTTCCCGTTCATCAAAACTACCCAGACCGAGCACGCCTTCTACCAGCATTTCCTCACGATCGGTGAGGATAATCTGATGGCGCCATTGAGGATTTTTATCGTCAGCTGGCATATCTTCTCCTCCCATCAACTTGTTTCATCAAATGTATATGCTTGTCAGGAATGATGTAGTACACAATTACTCACATGACAACATGGATATACTAATAGAGGCTGTTACAAAACACCCATCTGCGTTGTCACGACTGCGTTTGCTTGCTTGCGTACCTTTTGTACGCGGCGCGGCGCAAGCCTCGCTGTTCCTAGCATCTGGGCATTTTCTAACAGCCTCCCTTTTTTTATGGTTGCGTGTTTTTTTGAAACACGCTCTAATAACGAACCGAAGGAGGCGAGAGTATGGATCTACCCATGATTTGGCAAAGAATTGCGTTTGTCGTGGCACACATGAGCCAGTTTGAATTGCCACTGATACTGCTCTTTACGGCCCTTTCATCTTGGCGGCTGGCTGTTGTTCTTAATAAACACGACGCTCGTCTTAAGGAGGCGCAGTTGGCGCGTAAAATAGCAGCCTTCTATGCTGCTCTTCTATTTACAACGTGGGGCGTTAGCCAGCTTTTACAATAGCTAGGCAGGCTATTGATGTTCTCCTACATTTAAGATGGTTATGTTGACCGAAACAATTAATGGAATCGTTGGGAATATTTCATCCCAGCGATCTTTTATTTTCTCCCAAGTCTTAGGTTCCTTTGCTTTCAGCAACCGGGAATAATTTAGAACGTCAACTCCTAAATCCTGAGCGGTTTTGCGGCCATATTCGATATTGCGCTTCACTTCCTGCGCAAACATCTGACGCGCATCCTCTTGGTACTGTCTGCCGGTCGTATTATGCTTAAGCGCGCAGGTAGCCTCACCCAGGTTGCCTCGCATGGCAATGTCCAAAGTAAAGTAGATGGAGTCGCCTTCGACATGCGGCGTAAGAACGGTATGATGCCGATATAGTTCAAACACGGTCACGCCGCCGGGATGGAGCGGGCACTCAAACGTAATAAGCGCCGATTTCTCCATCCCGAGGATATACTTTTGTCCCTTAACCGCATATTCATCAATATAGCCGACCAGCCGGTCCTTTTTAAATAGAGCGGCGCCATTTACCTTGACGTCGTTATCTACCATTTCGATGCGTGGCAGGATGATATCGCTGCCGTTATCCAAGTCAAAGGTAGTAAACCCCAGATCGGTTCTAAATGTTGGCAAATGCGGATCTTTGCCGTACTGACGGGAGAGAGCGGTAAAGAATAATCCGCCTGGTTCACCGCTGGGCGGCTCGTACTCAAGCAGGGGCCGCGCTTTGCCCGGGGTTATATAAATACGGGTTCTCCAGCGCATTTCACTGTCGCGCTGAAAGAAGTCGAGAAAGTGAGCCAGCCCTGCATGTTTTAGAGCCGCCTCACTGATAATAATAGCTTGCTGGTGTTCAAACCAGAGTGCCTTGCTGCTTTGCCCCCACATGTCTCTGGCCATCTCAAACAGAGAATGACCGGTGTTTGAAAGCACATATGTCTTACCGCCGTTGCTTTTCTTCGAGCCTTCCTCACTTGTCTGGCCGCCTAAGCGCAGCATCTGCAAACTTAGGCGGTATGGACTGCCGCCATGTGGATAAGCAAAGCTCTCAATTCGCTGCTGTTTCAGAGAAGAGGAACTTTCATCGTTGGCATCGATGGCAGAGGCTAAGACGAAACCTCGATCCTGTAATTCGCGCTGATCCCAGCAGCCGGTCAAAATCATGCAGAGGACAATCAGTAGGCCAATGGCGCATAATTGCTTTGGCTCACACCGCTTGCTTGTCAGCACATTTCTTCCTCCTCGCCAAGAATAACGTTAACGGAATCAGCGCAAACGATTCGATCAGCCCCATCGCGTTGGCAATTTGTATAGTCAACGCGAATAGCCAAGTGGTGTGTAACGCATCACTGATAAAAAAAATGACTGGCAGCAATAATAATACAAATGGGCGGCGGTCGCGATAATCATAGAGACGGCGCAACGTCTCGGCCAACACATACAAGTAGGTGTAGACGCTGATATAGAGAATGAGCACCTTGACGACAATCAGATATGTGTCCAGACGCTCCAGAAAGGTTCCCGGGATTTCCACCGCGCGGATAACCGTCACTAGTGGAAACGGACTCTTCAATGCTGAGTTGATGCCCTGCGAGCCGATGATAGTCAAAATGATAGCGGTAAACAGTACCGTACAATAACCAAATGCTAAGCCTACAGTGCGGCCAAGCTGTTTCTGCTCGCTTACCTGGGGCATCAGAATAAAAAGTATTGAATAGCCTGCAAACAACAGCCAATCATCAACTACCCCGCCAGCTAATTGAGACCAATTCCCTTGCCATAATGGCAAGACATTGGTTATTTGGAAAGTGCTTAAGCTCAGTAGCAGCAGAATTATCGACAAAGCATTGCCTATGAAAAATACAATCTGCGTCACCCGGATAATTGTCCCTAAATCCTGAACAGCGCAATAAGCGGCTGCAATAACAAAAGTGATAATGATGATTTCATAAGGTGTTCGGTCAAAAAGAAAGAAAGTCACTTCCCGGCTAAAGGCCTGCAGCGAGGCGCTCAAGCGCAAAGTCACGGCAACAATGAACCACCAGACCATTGTTCCGCCCAGATATTTGCCCCATATTTCTGGCATATATTCGACAATCGTTTTTTGCGGATATCGCTGTCCCAGTCTGATCATCATCCATGCAGCCAGACAATACACTCCGCCGGCCATAATGACACTCAACCAAGCTTGACCGCGGGCGGTTTCCAGCGCCGGGGCAAAGCTAATCGCGAAAACGTTCATTTGAACTCCGGCCAGTAGAATCGCAAACTCTACGGCAGTCAGCTTAGATTTTGCTTCCAAGTTAGGCATTGTCAATTCCACTCCGATCTTCTTTTTTTGCGCCGTACACTTTTGGGCGAGTTTTCTGCAGAACAGCCGGCATTCGCACCACATTGTCTTTCCAGTCTTGCCAAAGCGACACATTAAATAAATTGCCTAGAAAGGACTCGCCAAAGCTGCGCAGAGAGCAGGCATGAACGACCATCAATAGCCACGCTAGCGCAATCCCATACAAACCAAGAACAGCCGCCGCAAAGATCGCCGGAATCCGCAGCCACCGCATTGCCTGTGACAGATTAGGGGACGGCATGGTGTAAGAAGCGATAGCTGTGGATGCGGTTGCCACTACCAGCAAAGGATTGATTAACCCTGCCTGCACGACCGTGTTGCCGATAACAAAGGCGCCCAACATACTGGCGGCTCCAGCCAAACGAATTGGCAGACGAACGATCGACTCCTGAAATATTTCTAACAGGCCCTCCATAAACAAGACCTCTATTAGTGTCGGAAACGGTGTCTTAGCGCGAAGCTCGGCAATGGAAATTGCCAGAGATACAGGCAGAGTGCCGGGATGGAATGAGATCATTGCGATATACAGCGGCATCAAAAATATCGCCATGATGGCCGATATATGGCGGGTTATGCGAATCAGGCTGGCAATAATCGGTTGTAGAGTATAGTCATCCGACGTCTGTAGCATCGAAGTAAATGTGCAGGGAACGATTATGGCGAAGGGAGTATTATCCACCAAGATGCCAACGCGGCCTTCACATAATCCCATGGCAACCGTTTCCGGTCGCTCGGTGGCGAAAATTTGCGGAAAGGGAGACCAGTTACGATTTGCAAGAAACTCGCCGACGGTTGCGGAAAAAAAGACGGCATCAGTCTGAATCGATGCCAAACGCTGTTCAACGGTTTCTACCAGACCGGGTTTAACCAGATTCGAGATATAAACGACGGCAACTGTCGTTTTCGTTAGATAGCCGATTGAGCTGTAATGGACTTTTAGATTCGCGTTTGCCAACCGCCGCCGCAACAGTGCCACGCCATCTTTTATTGTCTCATTGAACGCATCCTGTGGTCCGCGAACATTGCCGCCTTCACTTTTGGGTTGCTCAATAGCTCGCTTAACATATTTCGCGACGTCGACAGTCACAACTTCGTCGATTCCGTCTACCATTATCAAAGCACTACCCATAAGTATCGCCTGAATGGCTTTACCGGCGTTTGCAGGAGCATCTAAGTCAGGAACAGTCAGATAGCGAGCTAAGGTTTCCAGCAGGCCTGACCCGAAATCAAGATTTATTTGACTCAACAGCGGTTGTAGCACGCCGCGTTCCAGCAGGTCTTTATCACAAAGACCGTCGATGTAGATCAGCCGCGCGGCCCTGCCGGCAAGTGTAAAGCGGCGGAAAACGACATCCTGACAGTCTGTAAATACCTTACGTAATTGACTTTCGTTCACAGATAGGTTTGGGGTAAAGAGAAACGGCTGATTGGCTTCAGCAGTGCCTCGCGCCAGCAGTCCACCCAAAGTAGCCATTTCCTGCGCGATTTCGCGCGCTTGGAGGATGATCCTGCGTAAATCAGCAAGTCGCGTGCTGGCGATCTGTCTAGACGCCCCATCGACAACAGCAGATAATTTACCAAAACGGCGGGGCTGATTCGTCATTTTCTCACCACCTACCTGTATGATCATCTGTTATATGTTGCCCAAAATATGGTTTTTAATGCTGAAACTGGCATGAGAAAAACCGCTGTGTGGTCTTTGAGAACGAAAAAAACGTTTTTTTGCCGCGAAAACGCGAAAGACGCTGCGCGTCTACGGTTAAAGCGGGAATGCATAAAAAGAAAAATATTATGCGCATGTTATGCGTATTTGTTCCCCTGCGGAACCCCTCGCGCAGGCGCTATGCGCCCTTCGCGTTTTCGCGGCCAATTGCTCCCGGCCCTTATCTTATCTGGCTTTGTCGCCTCAAAAAACTTATAAATTCTAGTAGAATGAAAAAGGAGCCGGTTTCCCGACTCCTTTTCTGCATTATTGCCAGCGTTTTTCTACTGTTACGCCTTTGAAGTAATGGGTGATAATATCCTCTGGCTTCTTCCCGTCAACAGCCATCTTGTTTGCCCCCCATTGGGACATGCCAACACCGTGGCCGTAGCCCTTACCGCTAAAGATGACGTGATCCTCGGATACTTCGACCTTGTCTAACAGCAGCGACTTGAGCTTCGTGCTATCCAGTGCAACCCGGAGCGGCGGAGCCGATATCTGCTCGCTGTTATTGACTGTAAACATCGTTGCCCGGCCAGATGGGCCCTTTTGCCCAATCACCAGGCTTGATATATCGCTAACCTTCTTACCTGTCTTCGTCAGAGCGGCAATGACTTCGTCTTTCGTGAAGCTGACTTCCCAATTCTTTACATCATCCGGCGCCAAGTCGTCAGGTGATTGTACCGATTGAATATAGGGTGGTTCAGGATCATTGTACGCCAGCCCTTCTTTGGCAGTAGCAGTCTTGCCGCCAGCGCTGGCATGAAACCAGGACTTAATTGGCTTACCCTGGTAAACCGCCACCATGCCGCGAGTCATTTCTACTGCTTTTCGCACATTGTCATTGACTGCTTTGCCGCTATAGGCTTGAAATTCTTTTATATCTGTCGACGCCTGTGTGCCGCGCTCTTTAACGCCGCCTTTTGTTTCAATCGCCTCAAGGGTAAAGGTCCGGGCGATAATCGCCTGAGCCGCCAGCGCCGTTACCGGCCAATCCGGCTTCATCTCACCGGCGACCACCCCGGCGATATAGTCTTCCATCTTCATCGTCTTTTTCTCACCTGTCTCATGCATATAGACAGTAATGTCCGGTTCCTTTGCATTTGCAGTTTGTTGCGGCTGTTGCTGCGGCGCGTCTGGTTTCTTTTGCGGTGACTTAAACAGATTACAGCCGCTAAGACTAACGGCGGCTATGACAAGGACGGCAATCAGAAGTTGCCATTTGATGTTTCTCATCGTTATTCCCCCATCCATTTTTTTATTAGTATGGCGGAGGAAGCGCATCTCCATGCGTAAGAAAAACTGTTGTGAAGGTCTTAAGTGACGAGTACGTTAACCGCCGAGTACGCAGAGTACGCAGAGGGTCCACAGAGGGCTACGATTTATTAAACAAATCCGAAACCCTAGCGTACTCGACGAACCCTCTGTGTACTCTGCGGTAAAGCGTACTCTCGCACTATAGTTTCTAGACGTAAAAAACAGACGCTTACGCGTCTCAGCTTGTTGACAAACCTAGTTTCTAGACCGTTGAGAAATGTCCAGATGCTAGGCAGCCCGAGGAAGCGCGCGCAGACAGTACGTTCGCAGGTACGGCAAGCGCGCTCCCGCAGGGCTAACAACGCAGATGGGCGTTTATCAACGGTCTGAGACGCTTACGCGTCTGCACATCAGGCAATATGATAGCAACTGGTCCAGGTCAATTTACACCTTTTTTTAACCTGACTCGCTGCTTCACCAAGTTGAAAATGGTTTCGAAAGCTGTTCTTCTTACCGGTAACTACACCAATAGAAATAGCGACTAACGGAAATTGCTCGTCAAAGCCATGACGGTTTTTCGACACGATAACCCCTCGGTTACGATCCCGCTCGCTGTAACACTCGACAACCTGTTGGTCAAATGCTTCAATAATGTCTTCACATAAGCCCGCGATATTCTCATTGCGTACAACAGCGACAAAGTCGTCCCCACCGATATGGCCGAAAAACGTATCTGTCTGCTGTCGCTGGTTCAGTAGGGCCTGAATGACTTTCGCTGTAAGAAAAAGGATCTTATCGCCGTTTTCAAAACCATATATATCATTATAGGCCTTGAAGTTATCTAAATCAAAATACAAAACAGCATAGTCCTGTTCACCAGCAACCACTCGCTTTAGCTCTTGCTCGATTAGGAAATTCCCAGGCAAACCTGTCAATGGATTCGAGTATTTCGCACGCGTAAGCTCAAGCTGGGTTGTCCTCTCTAGCAGAGCCTTCACGGTTGTTATGCCATAATAAGCATTGTCCTTTGTCACGATGATGTAGTCATACATATTTTCATCAGAGCGCGCCACAGCGGACTTGCTCACTTGATCCAGCGGCGTTTTATAGTCAACAATCAACGGTTTATTATCCATCAACAGATGCACAGGCCGATTCATATATACAGCAACCCCATATTGTGTTGCCAGACGGCCCAAAAACTCATTTTTAGACAACAGGCCAACCGGTCTATCGCCATCAACGATCGGAATTCCTAGTATTTCCGGGTTGTTGTTAAAATACTTGATAATCTCTTGACCGGCGGCCTGAGGTGAGAAGGGCAAATCCAGGCGGGCAATTTCGCCGATAGGAGCCGTCAATGGCGAATAGAATAATTCTCTCTGCTTCACATCGTTCCGTTCCTGAATATGCTGTATAATGTCAGACCCTAACTCTAAGATATCAGGGGATGGACGTTGCAGCAAAAAGCCTTGACCATAGTGAACGCCGATATCGATTAGGGTATTGAGTTCATTAATGGTCTCGATTCCTTCGGCGACAAGTTTAATGTTGGTGGCATTAGCGAATTGAGAAAGAGCTTTGATTAATGCCTGTTTCAGCGAATCCTTGTCAATGTTCCTTACCAATTCCATGTCTAGCTTTACATACTGAGGCCGCGTCTCAGCCAGCAGTGTCAATCCAGAATAGCCTGATCCCGTATCATCAAGCGCAATTTGATAACCTTGACTGGTATAATTGTCCAGAATCCGACGAAAGCCTTTATAATCTTGTATAGCCGTTTTTTCAGTAATTTCGAAGACAATTCCTAGAACATCAGTCTGGGATGAGTTTAAATAACCGCGGGTTAATCCTTTTTGGAAACGCGGATCATTGATTATTTTGGGATCAACATTCAAGAAGAGCAAGTGCTTTTCCATTATTTTACCCGCCATCTCCAAGGCCCTGAATCGGCAAAGCAAATCTAACTCCCACAGCAAGTCGCAAGCAGTTGCAGTAGCGAACAGCCGATCTGGCTGCTCCAGTGGTGAACCGGACGGCCCCCTGCTCAACGCTTCATAGCCAAGAGTAACAGCATCAGTGAGCGAAACAATTGGTTGGAACACAGTCTTAATACGACGATTATTTATTATATCACGCAATTCAGCGCACAAAAAATCCCACTCATTGCTTGTGGTATCAACGTCAAAACCTGATAGCATGATACGCCTCCTGTTTGTCAGCGTCCCGATCCGGTCATTCGCCGGCGCAGCAATTCGGCCGGAATAGCCAACGCAAGGTTAAATAATAGTACCATAAGAATCAAGAGTGCTCCAATGCCGTTGGCAATGTCCATCCGATCAGGCACTAGACCAACAGCCATGACATACCACATATGCACAGCCAGTGTTTCGCCTGAGGCGAGAAGATCAAAATCTGGCAAATGCCGCGATACGGTCGTACCGGAAGTAAAAATCAGGATAGCAGTTTCACCAAGAGCCCTGCCTGCAGTCAGCGTTACCCCAGTAATAATACCAGGCAAGGCATTAGGCAAAACTACCCGCCAAATGGTTTGCCATTTGGTTGCTCCAAGCGCTAGACTGGCTTCACGGAACGAAGCGGGGACAGTTCGGACAGATTCCTCTGTTACGCGTACAAGCACCGGTAAGTTAAGCAGCATTAGTGAAAGAGCGCCAGCGATAATACTGATGCTGAATCCAGCCATATTGACAAACACAATCATGCCAAACAAACCCAGAACAATTGACGGAACAGACGCCAAGCTTTCCGTGCTTAGGCGGACCAAGTCGGTAAGCCAATTGTTTCCCGCATATTCGGCAAGATAAATTCCGGCCCCAATCGCGACAGGCATCGCGAGCGCCATTGACAAGAAAAGAATATAGAACGAGTTAAATAACTGGGGGCCGACTCCGCCGCCAGCGCGGGTATCACTCGGCATGCCAGAGATAAAATCCCAGGACAGCACAGGCAGCCCTTTAATGAGCATATAACCAAGGAAGCAGAACAAAATGCCAAGTATCAGCAGCGCCGCAAGCCACATCACAGCGGTTGCCAGCTTATCGGTAAGGCGTGGTGACATTAGGCAAACCTCCTTTTACCGATACGACGGATACATATAATCATCAACAGCGAAACTGCCAGTAGCACTAACGCTAACAAAAACAACGAATTACCCCAGGTCGATCCGAACGGGGTGTTGCCCATTTCAACGACAATTTCACTGGTCAGAGTCGCGGTTGGTGTTAACAATGATTTAGGCAATAGCGGCGTGTTGCCGATAACCATTTGCACCGCCATGGTTTCGCCAATCGCCCTGGCCATCGCCAAGATAATCGCGGTAAGAATGCCTGGAGCAGCGGCTGGCAGCAAAACACGACGAATCGTTTGCCAGCGTGTGGCGCCGAGAGCAAGCGATGCTTCCTCCAATGTCGATGGTACAGAACGGATAGCATCCTCAGAAATAGTAATTACAGTTGGCAAAATCATCACTGCCAAAATCAGCGACGCCGCCAGCAAGCCAAAACCTGAGCCGGCTTCGAAATATACTCTGATAAAGGGAACAAGAATGGTGAGACCGATATATCCATACACAACCGAGGGAACAGCCACATATAAATCTGTCGCCGGTCGCATAAATTGGCGGATCCGTTTTGGCGCAATCTTGGCCAGGAAGATGGCACCAGCCAGTCCCAACGGCGCTCCGATAATCACGGCGAGGAAGGTAGCATAAAGCGAGCCCAAGATAAAGCTCGCGGCACCATAGAGACCATCACTGGGGTCCCATTTTGCTGTAAAGAAGAACTCTAATGGACTAACTTCTTTAAACGTTAACAATCCCTGCTGACCGATAAACAAGATAATCGCAAAAATAATGATTGCCATTAACGCGGCAGATGCCACGAATAGCATGTGGACATATTTGTCATACATAAGTTTCAGTTTGTGGTGAGTCCCCTGATCCATTACCGGCATTACTTTGTTCACATCCTTATGAGCATATAGAGAACGGAATGATAGCGGCAACATAGTCTTCAAAGCAATTATAATGGACATGGACAGGCATTCTATTAATTTCATGTTAAGTTTTTGTTAAGGTTAAGACAAAGGCGATCAAATGCCAAAGGTCTGACACAAGCGAGTTCGCTCGAATACCTGCTTCAGAGAGTTGTTAACACCCTGTAAGCTCAGCTTGCCATCAAGAGATTCGAGCCGTTGCTGAATACTGATTAAAACACCAAGTCCGGTTGCGTTGATAGCTGACACATCTGTTAAATCAACCACGATACTATGATGACCATTCTGCAGACATTCAATCAAAGCATCGCGAACATCGGCAGCGTTGCGGCCCTGGAAATCTCCACCAACCGTAAGAACCACCTGTTCCCCTTCTACTCGCAAATTGCCATTCATCATCCAGCCTCCTTATGCAGTTTGAAAATGTCCTATTTCTGAGCGCAAAGTGCCTGCCAGAGTATTTGATTCTGCCGAAGTACTTGTCAATACTTCCATGACAGATGAGGTTTGCTGAGTCGCTGTTGTCACTTGCTGCGCGCTTTCGGCCGTATTCTCAATCACAGTAGCCAGTGAATCAATTAGTTCGATGATAATGTCAGACTGTGCAACTTCTTCCTGGGTTACGTTCAGTACACCGTCGATTTCCCGGCAACTGGCCTCCACTGTTCTGACAATATGTTCAAGCGCTGTGTCTGCATGTGCTGCTAATTGCACACCCTCAGCAGCTAACTTGCGGCTTTCATAAATGCAGCTGACTGCGGCAGTTGTACTATCACCAATTTTTCTCACAAGCTCTGACACTTGCCGGGCCCCGCTTCGGGATTGCTCTGCCAGCGTTGTGACCTCACGGGCAACAACAGCAAACCCCCTGCCCGCCTCTCCTGCTCTGGCAGCTTCGATGGCCGCATTAAGAGCTAACAAATTCGTTTGAGCTGCAATCTGGGTGATCGTTTGGTTGATCTCGGCAATTTGTCCTAAATACTGTTCAAGGGTTTGCATCCGACTTTCCGTATCGATAGTTTTGTTCTCGATTTCCTGCATTCGCACTACAGTAGCAGCTACAGTTTTTCTGCCTTCTAACGTCGCCTGCGTCGTTTCCTGCGCTTTTTCGACTGTCGACGTCGCACGAATCTTGGCTATCTCCATCAGTGATGACAATTCGACAAGCACCTTCGACGTCTCTACGAGCGAAGCATTGCCGAGCGAAGCGTTATTGAGCAGATGAGTACTGCTGGCGAAAAGACCTAACGCAGTCTGATTAACATCACTGATTGCACCAGCAGTTTCAGCAGAGGCGGCGGCAACTTTTTCTGATGAAAGATTTACCTGATAGACCAGACGGCTCAGATTGCGTACCATCGTATTGATGGCGTTTCCTAGACGGCCAACTTCATCCTGACTAACGACCGCAATTTCCTTTATTGCTAAATTTCCAACAGCTACCTGTTCAACCGATGCTACCATGTCACGTATGGGTAATAACATCAAACGGATAATCACCGTTGCTAAGCCTATCGAGATAACCAGACTGGCGACAACCAGAGCCATAAATAGCTTGGCTTGCATCTGATAATGCGCTTGGGCCGCCTCGTACTCCTCGCGCGCCAACTGGAGTTGCAAATCGATGAGTTCAGATAGTTGGACAGATATTGGTTCAATACCGGAGTACATAACATCAATCATAAACGCCGCGAGTGCATCCCTATCTTGACGGATAAAAATCTGCTTGAGATTTTGTAGTTCGGCATTTGCAATATCAAACTGCATTTCAATCCGATTTGTCAGTTGTTCTTCTTTCTCACTATTGACCTGAGAGCGATATCCAGTCCAATGCTCTTGAATCGCGTTGATCGACAGTTCCAGCCGCTCGGCCGCGACGTGCCAGGTCATATTGCCGTTGCGAACCTTATGGGCGGTATCAATGATCATCACATAATTATCATTAACAACCTTTAGCTCCTTGAACGGAACAATCCGGCGATTATAGGTGTCCTTTAGACGATCGTTTGCAGTATCAATTCCCTGCAAGCCAATAATCGCCATCACAATGGAGACACACGTTAATAAGCTTACCACCAAGAGCATCTTTTTTTGCAAACTAATTTTCGCCAATTGAAAAGCTGCCAGCAAATTAAACAACCAGGCTGTATTTAGTTTACTTTTCATACTCCACCCATTTCCATTTTTATTCACACCTTATAGATTGGGCTTTTAGCATGATAATTCCTCTTGCTGATTGTAAAGGCAAGGTTAACCTTATGTTAAGTATTTATTAAGACTATCTTTATTTTATTTACGTCAAAAGTACATTTGCCATAGATACAAGACGGCCCCCGACCAACGCTCGCATACTTGTGTATACGGTCGAAGCAGGTCGGGGGCCGATCAGGCAGCTAACTTATTTCATTTTGGTTACAGGGATAAAACCATTCTTTTCAGCGTATGCCTCTTGGAATTCCTTGCTGGTAGCATAATCGATGAAAGCTTTGACCGCACCGGTCGGTTGACCTTTCGTAAACATACGGCCGAAGGTATAAACAGGATATTTGCCAGTAGTTGCATTAGCTACTGAATACTCAACGCCGTTATATTTAAGGCCTTTGACAGTCTTGTCCACATAGGCGGCGTCAACATAGCCAATCGCACCGGGAGTGCTGGCAACTGCAGTTCTGAGAGCGCCGTTAGAGTCTTGAATGACCACATTATCAGTAATAGATTTGCCCTTCAAAACAACTTGCTCGATGGTAGCACGCGAACCAGAGGATTTAGCACGACTGAGGATAGTAATCTTCTCATCTTTGCCGCCAACGTCTTTCCAGTTGGTAATTTTACCGGTTAGAATGTCAATATACTGTTGTTCAGTTAAGGAATCAACTGTAACACTAGGGTTGGCGATGAACACGAAAGGAATCCCAACCAGTTTGTGTTCAACTAGGCCTTTATCATTTAGGCTGGCCTGAAGTGCAACATCAGAGTTACCAATATCGACAGCGCCGGATGCTACTTGATTCTGACCGGTAAAGGAACCGCCACCGGAAATATTAACAGTAACTTTTGCATTCTGCTTTTGAAAGTCTTCCTGAGCTGCTTTCAAGAATGGCAGCAGCGCAGTTGAACCAGATGCGGAAACCTTACCTTCAATACCTTGAGGCTGAGCTTGCTTGGGAGCTTCTTTCGAACCGCCGCAACCAGCGATCAGACCAGTTGACAGTGCGGCAACAGCTGCAAAGGCAATAACTTTTTTGAAGTTCATGAATGAATCTCCTCCTATTAATTTGCTTGTCTTGTATTGTCTTTCCAAAGACTATGTTACCGCATCTGTTATGCGAATATGTTAAGCAAGTGTTACGTTTTTGTTAACAGTGAATGGAATTAAAAAAGCGCCTGACGGTTATGCAACAGAAACCGCATGAGCGCTAGCATGGCCACATAGATTGTTGTAAAAACGAACCAAGAGGCCTGCTGTCGTACGCTGAGCCAGTGGCAATAGAATCGACGTGGCTTTCGAATACAAAGCTTCATCGCCCTCGTGAACAACCCATTCGAGTAAATCAGCGCTGACAGAAGCATTGTCAACTAACAGGCTATTAGTCTGGTGCCCCTGTCTATATACCCCACCGTTAGTCACTGCAAACGCGTTGCAATGATCACGCGCCCACGTTTCATACTGTTTGTGTCCGTAAAAGACTTTGCCCCTGGCATGGTGCGGTACGCACAAATCTTGGAGCAAATGAGCCGCTGCACCTAAGAAGAAGCAAGCTTTACGCGTTTCGTGGCGCCGCATGCAACGTGTCGCCCGATTCAGGCAGCGACTAAACTCCTCAATGGCTGTTGAGAATTGCCAAAGCCCTTTGCGAGAATCGGGTTCAAAGTAGTGATTGACATTCTTCCATCCCTGATCTGCCCAGACTACTCCCGCGTTCAACTCATCCACATACCGTAAAAAGAAGTCAGCACACGAGGAAAATCCATCTGCAGACAAAATAGTTATCGCTTGCCGGTTGCAGAATTCATGAGTAACACACGGTTTGTCAAGCAAGGACTGCAGCGGGCTTGCCGTAGCTAGAAAGATCTTTACACTGCCAACAACCGAAGCCTGTGCTATCGCTTGAAATTGCATAGTACTTTCAATCCCCTTTCTTTCTACATGCCTGACGCCTGATTAGCCGTTAAGAGCTGTGCTGCAATGGCCCTGACAGCAGCTTTGGCTGAATCTGGCTGCGCAATACGGCAAATTGCTCTCTGAATCTGCTCGCGCTCGACGCTATCGGTTAGCAGACGCACTATCGCCTCCGGTTGCTCCGGTCGAAACCAATCAGCTACACCTCGCGCAATGAGAAAGGAAGCATTGTCTGTTTCCTGACCAGGAAACGATTCGTAGAAGAGCATAGGTAGCCCGGCTGCCATGGCTTCGCTAAGTGTTAACGCTCCGGGCTTAGTAATAAGCAAACTGGCAACGTGCATCAGTTCTCTCACGAGTGGAGTATATCCTAACACGGTTACAGAGTGTCTCAGACTTTTGATTGATCGGTTGAGTTCGCGTGCAAGCTCTGGATTTTTTCCCGTCACAGCAACAATCTGCAAGGGAGCAGAAATGGAGTCTAGGGCAAGCACGACCTCCTGCAGTGGACCAATACCAAGACTGCCACCCATGACCAACACGACAGGATTATCCGCATGTTGCAAGCCCAGTTCTCTGAAGTCAACCTTCGTTTCCGGCGCAATCGGCGGTCGTATTGGTATGCCGGTAACAGCAACGTGGTTTGACGGGATTTTATAGCTGAGCAAATCATCCTTTAACTCTTCGGCCGCAACGGCATAGAGGTCTACCTCTGAATATATCCAGGTGCTATGGACAGTAAAATCGGTAATAATCCCGGCCAATGGGGCGGTAACTCGGTGATGCCGTTTCAAATAAGCCATAGCGGCGCAAGGGAAAGGATGGGTGCAAATGACAATATCCGGCTGATAGGTGGCTAAAATATTCTGCATTGTCTTTTTCAAAAACCAAGAAAAAAGATTTTGCCGTCGTGATGCTGGTCGAAGTCCCTGTGACAGATGGTAGAGCACATCATAAAGAAACGGTGTTACTTCAATCATCTTGAGATAGGTTTCTTTAATCATATAATTTAGATACGAATTCTGTTCATCCATAAAGTCTACGATAATTACAGTATCCCCGGGAAAGGTTGAGTTCCAGGCGGCCTGAATCGCCCGCGCAGCCTGCGTATGGCCTGCTCCAATTGAAGCAGATACAAGCAATATGGTCTTAGGACGCTGTGACACTACCTTCACCTCCTTCGACATAGAGTACAGTTTAATTCTAGCATGTGCTAGGGAAATGTTTGTTAACGCTATGTTGTTATCACGTTAAGCGCAATACTAATAAAGGATTATTTCAACAGCATCTTGTATTTCTGGTAAATATCCTCTACTGTTAATACAAACGTCGTTAGAGAAGGAGCAGATTTATGTTGATACGAAGCATTCGTACTCGCTTGATTATCACGCTGCTGTTGCTGACAGTCGGATCATTGGCGACGCTGGGAACTTATATACTCTGGTATTTTCATCGCTCTAATGTGGAAAATTTGACTGCTCAGTTGATCATGCAGACTAGAATCACCGAAGAATTAGTGAGTGCTTATTACCTTACCCCTGGAAGCCGCTCGCAGCTTAATGAGAAAATAAAAGAAATGCGCAGCCAAATAGGCTTGCGGATAACGGTCATCACGGCTGAAGGATCGGTAATCGCCGACTCGTATGAGCCACTGGATAGTTTAGATAATCATCGCGACCGCCCAGAAGTAATTGATGCGCTGGCAGGAAAAACCGGCAGTTCCATTCGTTACAGCAATACCATGAAGGAAAACTTTATTTATACCACTGTACCAATAACAGAGCAAGGCAAGATTGTCGGAGTGGTTCGCCTAGCTAGTAGTCTTGCCCCGATTGAGGCCAATTTCGCTAATGTCCGCTCAGTATTGTTCGCAGCCTTTGCTATCACTTCGCTGCTTGCCATTCTTATCAGCATTCGCTTAGCAGGAAAATTCACTTCTCCATTGGAAGAAATCACTCGAGTGGCTCAGAAAATGGCTGAAGGACATCTAGATAAGCGAGTTCATATCCGAACCGGCGACGAAATCGAGCTATTAGCACATACTCTGAACAAACTTGCTTCAAGCCTTGATGATACAGTCAGTGAAACGCTGGCTGAAAAGCGAAAACTTGAGCTAATTTTGGCTCACATGGACAACGCTGTTATTCTGTTTGACCGCTATGGCCGGATGGAAACCTACAACGAAATGGCCAGAACCACTTTCGACATCACCTACTCGATGTTAGGTATGCATAACATCCAGGTCATTGGCAACAACGCTTTCGACCGTGCATTGCAAGAGTCAGTAACAGTTAGAGAGAATCGATCCATTGAATTGAAAATTGAGTTGCGTGGCAAAAAACGGGTGTTTCAGCTTGCACTCGCCCCGTTCACCAATGAAAGCGATGTTAGCGGCGTGTTATGTGTGTTTCACGATATAACCGCTTTACAGGAACTACATGAACGCCAAGTTGACTTCGTCGCCAACGCCTCTCATGAGTTAGCAACCCCGTTAACTGCAATTAAAGGCTTCGCCGAAACGCTTCTTGACGGCGCCCTCTCAGACCAAGATCTGAGCAAGAAATTCCTCACTATCATCCACTCCGAAGCAGAACGGATGCAGCGCCTGGTTAGCGATCTACTACAGCTAGCTAAACTGGATTCGAGTGAATACCGGCACCATGTCTATCTTGAGCCTGTTGACCTTAATCTATTCATCGATACTGTTGCCAAAGAGCTGTCACCACATTGGCAGCACAAAGAGCTATCACTGACGATCAAAGTAGATAACTCGATACCGCTTACGGTTCTGGCTAACCCTGACTGGCTCAAACAGGTACTCATCAATCTCTTAGATAATGCCATCAAATACACTCCAGCCGGTGGCAATGTAACGATCTGCAGTCAGTTTAGTGAAGGTCTGGCGCAGGTCTCTATTACAGACACCGGCATTGGTATTCCCGCAAGTGATTTACCGTTGATCTTCGAACGCTTTTATCGAGTGGAGAAAGCGCGTTCCCGCTCTGCCGGTGGAACAGGCCTGGGGCTGGCCATCGTTAAATTCATCGTCGAAGCGCTAGGCGGCCGTATTTGGGTGAAAAGCAAAGTAAACTCTGGAACGACTTTTAGCTTTACACTGCCGCTGGCTGAGAAAAAGTAAGATAAACAGTTGCGGCGGCCCTTTAGGAGTTACGGAGACGGAGAACGTTAACCGCAGAGTAACACAGAGGGTACCCGCAGAGGGTTACTAAATACGGTTTTCCTATAGAAAATACCATACTCATTTGTTCCCCTCTGTGTCCACTCTGCGACCTCTGTGCACTCTGTGGTATCGTTCTTCTATGAGCGGCGGCCCTTGCTTAAGAGGAGAGCCTTGAAAAGCGTTTGCTTTTCAAGGCTCTTTTTTTTCTATCTTCAAATACTCTTTTTGCGCATGCGTTGGCCGGTTACCAAAAATATGGTCCACTCACAGATATTTGTCGCATGGTCAGCAATTCGCTCCAGGTAACGGGCCACAAATATTAGTTGTGTGGCTTGGGAAATATTACGCGGGTCTTCGATCATATAGGTCAGGAGCTCCCGAAACACATGATCATAGAGACGGTCCACTTCGTCATCTGCTTCACAGACCTGTTCTGCAAGCAGAGTATCTAAACGAACATAAGCGTCAAGCGCGTCATTCACCATCTGCTGAGCTAATTCGGCCATGCGAGGAATAACAATAAACTCTTTGAGCGGCGGTTTATCAGCCAAGCGAAGCGCGACATTCGCAATATCATATGCGTGATCGCCCATGCGCTCCAAGTCTGTACTGATCTTCATCGCCGCGCCAATGATTCGTAGATCACGGGCCAACGGCTGCTGAGTGGCAATCAGCACCATGCATTTATCTTCAATGTCAATTTCCATGCTGTCGACAACGTCATCACCTGCAATGACCTGGTTAGCCAGCTCAACATCTTGCTTAATCAGAGACTGAACAGCTTGCTGGATCGCTTCTCCGACAAAATTTCCCATTGTCAACAAGTCTTGACGCAGAGCTTCCAATTCATGATCATAGCTTTGTCTAACGCTCATTCTTCGCTCTCCTCTAACCAAATCTACCGGTGATATAGTCTTCGGTGCGTTTGTCGTGAGGTCTGGTGAACATGGCGTCCGTTTTACCGTTCTCAACCAAATCGCCGTTTAGGAAAAACGCGGTGTGGTCAGACACGCGGGCGGCTTGTTGCATGTTATGTGTAACCACCACAATCGTGTACTTCTTTTTCAGTTCGGTAATCAATTCTTCTATCTTCATGGTCGAAATCGGATCAAGCGCCGAACATGGTTCATCCATCAGCAATACTTCCGGTTCGACTGCCAATAGGCGAGCGATACATAGCCGTTGCTGCTGTCCGCCGGAAAGTCCCATGGCTGAGCTTCGCAGGCGGTCCTTTACCTCGTCCCAAATCGCGGCTGCTGTTAAGCTTTTCTCTACAATTTCGTCAAGTTTGCTTTTGGCGCTCTGGCCGTGTATCCGCGGCCCATAAACGACGTTTTCGTAAATCGACATTGGAAACGGATTCGGTCTCTGAAAAACCATGCCTACACGTTTGCGCAACATAACCACATCTGTGCTGGGATGATAGATGTTTTCGCCATCGATGAGCACGTCGCCCTCAATCTTTACACCCGGAATAAGGTCGTTCATCCGGTTCAGCGTCCTGAGAAACGTTGATTTGCCGCAACCGGAAGGTCCGATTAGCGCCAGGACGTGATTTTTCTCAACATCGAGCGATATCTTTTTGAGGGCAAGCGCCTCACCATAATACAATTTGAGTTTACTAACCTGAATCTTTACGTCCATTATGATCCTCCTGCGGCAGTCTCTGCAGGTACTATACCACGCTTAGCCTAAATTATTTGTTAAAGACAGGTTAAATTTCTGTTAAATTTCTCGCATACGATATCCCACACCGCGAACAGTTTCAATCGCGTCAGCAATTTCTGGATCCTGTTCTAGTTTTGCCCGAATATGACGTACATGCACGTCCACTGTCCGGGTATCGCCGAAATATTCATAGCCCCATACCTTTTCCAGCAGTTTTTCACGACTGAATACTCTGCCGGTATTTGTCACAAATAGTTTGAGCAGTTCGTATTCCTTGGGCGTTAACTCCAGCTTTTCATTGCCAAGGAAGACTTCATAGCGGCTGAAGTTCATTCTCAGCTTCCCGATGGCAAGCTCACCTTCTTGTGCGCTGGTCATCTGACTGCGGCGTAGTACGGCTTTGACGCGAGCGATCAATTCGCGCGGGCTAAACGGTTTGGTCAGATAATCATCTGCCCCCATCTCAAGACCAATAACTTTATCAATTTCATCACTTTTCGCAGTGAGCATGATGATTGGGATTCCTGACGTGTCACGGTGACTTTTAAGATTTCGGCATACCTCGATTCCGTCCAAGCCTGGCAGCATCAAATCAAGCACTAGAAGCTCCGGCTTTTGGGTTTTCACTAGTTGAAGAGCCTCGGCGCCGTCACCACATTCGAGTACAGAAAACCCCGCCTTTTCCAGATTGAATTTAATCAGTTCTCGAATCGATAATTCATCATCAACAATTAAAATCTTACCTGACATTGCGGCGTCCCTCCCGTACATTTTACTAGCGCTTCCAGATACCGAAAAGACCAGGTTGAAACACAACCTGGTCTTTTTCTATCCCAAAAAAACTACTTGTTAATAGCGTCTTTCAAAGCTTTACCTGCTTTGAATACTGGCGACTTAGAAGCCTCAATGCTGATTTCTTTGCCGGTTTGGGGATTGCGGCCTGTTCTAGCGGCGCGTTCTCTGGTCTCAAAGGTACCAAAACCGATCAATTGAACTTTGTCATTCTGAGCAAGCGCTTCTTGAACACTATCAAGCAATGCACTTACAGCTTTTTCCGCATCCTTTTTGGTCATACCAGCCTTCTCGGCAACGCTAGCAACTAATTCTGTCTTATTCATAAATATTGCCTCCTTGTGCTAATTGTTACGTTTAGCTTAATTCGCTGCTTGTCTTTTTATTCCTTCCCCTTTCGAAAAAAAATACCATTTTTCTGCACTTTTCCTGCTAAAGTCCTACTCTGGTAGCTTTAGTTTAGCTTTTTCCCACAGTTTGTCAAGATCTGCTAAGCTACATTCTCGCCATTTGAGCCCTCTGTCCTTAAGATTTGCCTCAATATAGCCGAAGCGTTGGGCGAACTTACGGTTGGTACGATTTAAGGCAATCTCGCCGTCAAGGTTGTATTTACGTGCTAGGTTGATAACAGAGAAAAGTACATCACCAAGTTCAGCTTCAGCCGAATCCAGATTTTTTGCTTCCAGCGCTTCACGCAGTTCTGTCAATTCTTCGGCTATTTTCCCCCAGACAGGGTCGATTTCTGTCCAATCAAAGCCTACCTTAGCTGCCTTAGCCTGTAACTTATAGGCATACATTAAACTAGGCAATCCCTTAGGTATGCCGTCGAGGACAGAGGTTCGCTCACTGCCTTTCTCCTGTTGTTTGATCTTATCCCAGTTGACAATGACTTCAGCAGCATCTCGCACCGAAATTTCACCAAATACATGTGGATGACGGCGCACCATCTTCTCAGTAACAGTATGCACAACATCCTGCATGCTGAATACGCCAGTTTCTTCAGCCATACGGGCATGAAAGACAATTTGCAGCAATAGATCGCCCAGTTCTTCGCACAGCTTGTCCCCATCCGCTTCATCGATGGCTTCAAGCACTTCATATACTTCTTCGACGATATAGCGTCTGAGGCTTGCATGGGTCTGTTCGATATCCCAGACACAACCGCCTGGTGAACGTAGACGTGCCATGACATCAATCAATGGATTCAAGGTAAATGTCTCAATCTGCCGCTGATAGGGTGGAACGTATAACGTCGTTAAATGATCAATATCTTGTTGACGATCCAGTTCATACAGAGGAAGCCTACGGACAACCTCAGAATTCAGTCCTAAGCGCAAGCAAAGAGATACCTCATAATCATCAGGCAATAGCTCCATCAACGATAATTTTGCGTCTGATGCGACTTGCCGATTATACAGTTGAGTGACAATCAGTGCTGTATCCGTCTCTGGCAAGCGTGCAATCTCAGCTGCATCAATAATCGTCAGCCCATTTTGCGGATCGATGCCAAGCCTAGCGTACAGCATGTCGAGAAAGCTCATGGCTGGCAGGATTTTTGTGGTTATGCCAGCAGCGGCAGCTTGTTCTCTGATTAGCGGTACCGTCTTCTCAGCTACTAACGGACTGCCGGGGACGGCGTAAACGACTCGCAGCCCCTGGCTCGCCCGATCAATCACGTCAGTGGCTATGGCCTGATAAACTGCGTCAAAGGTTGGCAATTCATCGTAGAGACGGTCATACTCCTGGTATTTGATGCCCCTAGCCGTCAAATCAGCTACGGCCGGGTGGCGGGTGGTGCGCAACAGCAGCACGTCTGCTGTCTGAATTTTTTCTAAGGTTTCTAGCGTAATCAGCGCCAGCGGACCGGGTCCTAATCCCACGATGGTGATATCCATTTTCATCGCCTCGACAATCCCAATGTTCGAATAATTTTAGCCAAAAATTTGCCGACCCGCGGCAAACGTTCTATGTCACTAGCACTAATACCACCCACCAGCAGCAACACAGCACCATAGACGCCGCCGCCAATAACGATCGACGAGAGAGTAGCAATAGTATTATGCAGGGTCTTCGACATGACCAGATCATAGGCCAAGAGAACAGCCCCACCCATGGCAGCAGTGGCGGCCACAATCTTCAACAGGTCTTTCACACCAATACCAAAGCCGACATAGCGATAGACAAAATAAACATTCAAGATAGCGGCAACGCCAAAGTCAGCGTTCGTCGCCCAAGCGGCACCAATAATGCCAAAGGCCGGCATAGCGGTTAGTACCCAGCTAAGAATGGTTTTGACCACAGCTGAAATGACCATATTGGCCACCGGGATGGCAGTATGGCCCAATCCCTGCAGAACACCGGTTGTGACTTGATGCACTCCCAGTAGAAAGATCCCTAAGGCCATCACAGCAATTGATGTTCCCGCATTGGGTGTGCCGTAAAGCATTTGCGAAATTGGCGTAGCCAATAGACACAGGCCGGCGAAGCTGGGGATGGTGATCAGATTGGCGATCCGCATCGCTGTCGAAGTGCGTTGATATATTGTCTCATGATCGCCCAGTGTATATGCTTCAGAAATAGCCGGCACAAGGCTGGCAGCCAAGGAAGAGGTCAAAATAGTCGCCAGATTGACGAGCGGTACAGCCATACCAGTCAAATAACCGAACAGCTCGGTTGCCTGCTCCACTGTATAACCTGCAACTTCCAGACGGGCAGGCACGATAAACAGATCAATGTTTGAAACGACCGGGATCATAATGTTGGCAAGGGAAACAGGCAGGGCAAGACTCACTATGCGACGGATAATACTCCAGCCGGATTCTTGGATGACGCTAGGCTGGTGCTCGATATTGCTCTTTAATCGTGGACGATACCGCCAATAAAAGTAAATCAGAACCAGCAAACCGGCCGCAGCGCCTGGACCGGCGCCAAAACTAGCGCCCGCAGCCGCAAACTCAAGCCCCCGCGGTAATAGCAGATAGGCAAACAGGATCATGGTGACAACACGGAAAAGCTGTTCAGCAATCTGGGAAACCGCTGTGGGAGTCATCATCTGCATGCCCTGGAAGTAGCCTCTAAAACTGGATAAAACAGTAACAAAGAAGATAGCTGGCGCCAATGCGGCAATTGCATAATAAGCACGCGGATCGCGAACAAATTGATGGTCAATTAGCCAGGAAGCGCCGTTATATAAGAGAATCGTAAAAACAACGCCTGTCACAGCAAGTAGGGCCAGTGAAATGCGAAATACGCGATTAGCACCGCGATAATCCCGCAAAGCAATTTTTTCTGCGACGATAATCGAGATAGCAATCGGAATTCCCGCTGATGATATGCTAAGAGCCAAGAGATAGATCGGGTAAGCCATCTGGTATAGCCCGATACCTTCGCCGCCCAACAACCGCGACAGCAATATCCGATTCACCGAGCCAATCACTTTGACGATGACGCCGGCCGCAGTCAGGATCAGTGCGCCTTTTAAGAATGTATCCCTACTCAATCGAGTCATCCTCTCCTAAATCTGTCTCTCATAATATACCAAGGTTTTAGCACCAATTGGCATCGTATATCTCACTTATTATAACAGAATAGAGTCAGCGTTACCATTCTTTTCCCCTATGCGGTTATGCAACACCCTGATCCTCGCGAGTAGCTGGCAATAGAAAAGTAGCGAACTCCCTGTCCGCTACTTTGCTCCAAAGCTACGTCATTACCTCAGCATTCATTGAGCCATCTGCTTCCCAAGGAAGCCTGCCGCTGTTTCAGCAAGTTTTTGCTCCATCTCAGCCATTTGTGTATTAGGTTCACGAGAGCAAATAATAACGGCCCCGATGGCATCTCCTTCGACCACGATAGGAGCAAGAACTTCGGCAGTAAACTTGCACGGCTCATCATCATCTGAGTCTATAATGCAGCCGCTTTTTGTATTTTTACGTTCGTTGGGATTATTGATGAGAACCGCTTTACGGTCTTCCATCACCTTCTCTACAACTTGACCAATTGGTTTGTTCAAAAATTCCTTCTTAGACGCACCAGCGACGGCGACTATATTGTCTCGGTCAGCAATCAAGATAATATGACCGACGGCTTCGAACAATGAATCAGCATATTCTTTAGCAAAATCGCCCAACTCACCAACGGGCGAATACTTCTTGAGAATGACTTCGCCTTCGCGATCCACGTATATCTCCAAAGGATCACCTTCGCGAATCCGCATCGTACGCCTAATTTCTTTCGGAATAACTACTCTACCCAGATCATCGATTCTTCTCACAATTCCAGTCGCTTTCACCAGCATCCCCCCTTTTCTACAGTTTTTTACAGGTGTTCAGTGATAGTATATATCCCGTCGGAGGGTTTTATTCATTTGCTCACAGATTCAAATCACCCATTTACTGGGATAAATTACACATGGCAGCAAGTAATTTTTCAAGCCATTCGAGCACAGGCATCGTTAGTTTTGCCGTCTTCAATCGGATGCTTTGCGGCGGTCCGGGCAGCAGGCTAATACGGCCAGGATAGCGTGACTTCAGGTCCATAATCGCGTTAGGATTGACGTTAGGATTCGCGGTAAACTGGATTTCTAAGCTATCTTTGCGTTCGATCAGCGAACGAATGCCACAAAGCCGGGCCAAATTTTTGATTCTGGCCACAGACAACAAATTCAGTACCGGGGCAGGCATATCGCCAAACCGGTCCACCAGTTCATCCACTAAGTCGACAATTTGTTCTTCATTACGAATAGCAGCAATCCGTTGATATATCTCCATTTTATGCATCGCGTCGGCGATGTATTCACCGGTAAGATAGGCCTCGGTGTTGAGCTCCAGTACTGGATCAGGCGGCTTTTCGATCACTTGGCCGCCTCCCCTAAGTTCCTGCACAGCTTCTTCGAGCAGTCGGCAGTATAGTTCAAAACCAACGGTGGCAATATGTCCATGCTGCTGCGCGCCTAAGAGGTTGCCAGCCCCCCGAATCTCGAGATCACGCATCGCGATCTTAAATCCAGCACCCAGCTCAGCAAACTCTTTAATGGCCTGCAAGCGCTTTTCCGCCACTTCAGTCAATATTTTATCACGTCGATAAGTAAAATAAGAAAATGCCATACGGTGCGACCGGCCAACCCGGCCGCGCATCTGATACAGTTGGGATAAGCCAAAGAAGTCAGCATCATAGACAATCATCGTGTTAGCGTTCGCCACATCGAGTCCATTCTCGATAATACTGGTACATACTAAGATATCAAACTGGCCTTCGTAAAACTCAAACATGACTTGTTCTAGCAGCTCTTCCGGCATCTGTCCATGAGCTGTACGAATACGCGCGTCTGGCAACATCTCACTGAGGTGTTCATGCATTTTGTCAATCGTCTGTACCCGGTTATAAACGAAATACGCCTGTCCGCCACGCTTTAGCTCGCGGCGCAGCGCCTCACGAATAATGGTTTCTTCATACTCGACAACATAGGTTTGGACTGGGAAACGGTCTTCCGGCGGCGTCTCGATAATACTCATATCGCGTGTTCCCGATAGTGACATATGAAGAGTGCGGGGAATCGGCGTAGCGGTTAGTGTCAGGACATCGACATCAGCTCTCCACCGCTTCAGTTGCTCCTTTTGTGAAACGCCGAAACGCTGTTCTTCATCAACAATGAGCAGACCCAAATCCTTAAACGCCACATCAGATTGCAGTATGCGGTGCGTGCCGATGAGAATGTCAACTCGCCCGGCAGCCAGTTTGGCGATCGTCGCTTTTTGTTGTTTTGCGCTGCGAAAACGGCTGATCACATCGACCACTGGGCCAAATCCGGCAAAGCGAGCACTAAACGTCTGGAAATGCTGTTGCGCTAACACCGTGGTGGGAACAAGTACAGCGACTTGTTTACCGCCAACGACAGCTTTAAACGCAGCTCTGATGGCCACTTCAGTTTTACCAAAGCCAACATCGCCACACAGCAGCCTGTCCATAGGTTGCGGCTTTTCCATATCTGCTTTTACTTCAACTAAAGCAGTCAACTGGTCTGGGGTTTCCTCATAAGCAAATGCTTCCTCAAATTCAGCCTGCCAGGTTGTGTCAGGCGGGAACGCAAACCCCTTAGCCACCTGTCGCTCTGCATATAAAGCCAACAATTCTTTCGCAATATCAGCAACTGCAGCCTTGGCCTTAGTCTTAGCCTTTAGCCAGTCGCTGCCTCCCATCTTGCTTAGACGCGGAACTTCACCTTCAGAGCCAATGTATTTTTGCAGCATGTGCACTTGGTCGGTTGGTAAATACAACTTATCTTCACCCGCATAGCGGATGAACAGATAGTCTTTATGGACTCCGTCCACAGCTAGAGTCTCCACCCCAACATATTTGCCAATGCCGTGGTTGATGTGCACAACATAGTCACCAATATTAATGTCCCGAAAGTATTGGATCTGCTTGTCTTTAGCAATTCGCATGCGACGCTTAAGCTTTTGACGACCGAAGATATCCTTTTCCGCCAGCCACACCGACTTTGCATGCGACAATTCGAAGCCGCCACTGATACCACCAGGCATAATCAGCGTTGCCCCCCGCACCGGCTTCGTGTCCGCGCCGCCGAGAATCACTGTCAAGCCTTCCTCTGCCAGAGACTGGCTGAAGGCGGCAGCCTTCTCCTGTGAGGACATAAAAATAACCACACTAGTTCCCTTTGCTTGCCAGTCACGCAGATCCTCTGTCAATAAATCAATCTGCCGATGATAGGGGGCAATCCCGCGCATCGTGCAACTAATCATCTCAACAGGTTCAGTATGAGGCGACTTTTGCGCCATTAGAGACAGATAAAGAACGTTGCGCTGTTGAGCAGAAATGACTAACTTCTGCCAGTCCCAAACCTGTTTTTTAATCGCTGGATTCTCGCGACTTAAGCGTGACAGCTGTTCTCTCACCCGTGAGGGCTCATCAAATATTACTGTTGCCTTAGCTGGCAGGTAGGCAAATAGGTCTGTCAGCTTACCACTGTGTTCTGGCTCAATGACTGGCAAAACCTCGACCGTTGAGACAGAACTGACGGAGCGCTGCGTATGGGGATCGAACTCACGTAACGAATCCACTTCGTCGCCAAATAGTTCCAATCGTACTGGCCAATCGCGATTCAGTGGAAACACATCAATAATGCCGCCCCGGGCTGCAAATTGACCGACAGAATTCACTTCATCAGTCCGTTCATAGCCAAAGCGAACCAATGTTGACAACAGTTCATCCCGGTCAAGCACTCCGCAATCAGACAAAACAATGCGGTTATTAAGGAAATCAGCTAGTGGGATTACCTTCTGCATCGCGGCCTCGCCAGTTGCCAATACAATCACCGGTTTGCCTGTAGCCATAACGCTTAGGACCTGCATCCGTTTTGCAGCCAAATCCAAACTCTTGGCATCAGCCGAAAAGGTAATAATATCGGTGGCAGGCAATTCCCAAACAGGCACCCCTGGTAAAAGTGTCTCAAAGTCTAACCGATATTGCTCGACCGCCTCTTGCGATCCTGTAATCAGCAGAGTTGCGCGCGGACTGCACGTAAAGCCATGGGCAATCAATGCACTCTTTGGCGAACCGCTCAGCCCATAAATCATCGTTTGAAAGCGATCTGCCGCATAAGCGGCGGTCGCCCGAGCAAACGATTTGTCCTGGTTGAGAAAATCAAATAAATAACTCATACACACCTCGGCATTTTAGGCAAGCAGAAATGACCGCCCAAACCAACATTGGCGGCGGAACTCTGTACTCACATGCTATGTTTTGCTGTTTCTAATAGTCTATTCCTAACAATACCATGAAATGCGTCCTGCAGCAACAGAGAACCAGTTTACATTTACAAAGAAGCACATAAGCTAGCAAGCGCCGGGCGAGTCCACGCATATTACAGAGTATTTACGGAACTTTGAAGACCGCAGCACATTGCTGCGGTCTTCAAAGTTCCGTGTATTCTACAGTCTGCTGGCCGCTTCTGCTGCCAGTGGCGATCTCTCGCACTCCTCAGGAAGCATAGCCACCTGGAAACACAGCTTCGACCCCATCATCTTTTCGCCGGCGTAGCTTAATCCATTTGACTGGCTGTCAAGTAGCGGATTATCGATTTGCGCCGGGTCACCAAGAAGAATCACCTTTGTCCCGAGTCCAGAGCGAGTCAGAACGGCTTTGGCTTGTCTAGGTGTTGAGTTTTGCATTTCGTCAAATATGACCCAGTATTTCTGAAGTGAACGTCCACGCTGGTAAGCAAGCGCCTCGGTTTGAATAATTCGTTTCTCGAACATCATGTTTACTGTATCTTCGGCCTGCGCTACATGTTTTTCCTCGGAGAGAGATTCCCCTGATAAGAGCGTGAATAAATTATCTTTGATTGAGCGCATGTATGGTTCAAGTTTTTCCGATTCACTGCCAGGCAAGAACCCGTGCGTCTCGTCCATAAGAGCGTGCGGGCGACAGATTAGAATGTGATGGTATTCTCTGGGACGTACCTCCATATGCTTGTATAGCCCAACTGCCAGGGAGTAAAAAGTTTTTGCCGTCCCGGCGGGACCTTTGATAATTACCATTGGCGCTTCTTCGGCACTCATCATGAGACATTCTTGCATGAAAATTTGCCCGACATTTCGTGGGATAACGTCATAGGGATTTCTATTCCGGAATCGAAGATGCACAACTTTTTGCCCATCAAATCGGCCTAATGCACTGTGACGTTCATTGTCAGTTGATTTGATAACAAGAAACTGATTGGTTACCAGTGATGCGGGCACAAGGAGTCCGACTGTCTCATCAAAGACATATAATTTTGCGGGGTCAATCCAATGGGTGTCGTCTTTATGGAAGGCGTTAACAACCTCGCCTGATGTGTAGACTGTTAAACGTCCAGTATATTGACTGTCAATATCCGCAACCTTGTCGTTCCTGAAGTCTTCAGCCGGGACTTTTAGGATAGTTGCTTTCACCCGTAAGTTGGTATCACGAGTAATTAGAATTGCTGGTTGTCCAGATTCCATCAGCCCTTTACAGACCTGCAGAATACGATTGTCGGCTTTATCCCGGCTCCAGTGCAGAGGCATCTCAGTATTTAGGTGGTTCGATTCAAGACGCAGAAGGCCACCTGCCTCATTAAGCGGGACTCCTTCCAGTAAATTCCCTTCTAGTCGAAGTTTATCTATCACTCTGCTTACATGTCGACTATTAGCCCCACGATCAGAAGCTTCTTTTTTGAATCGATCGAGTTCTTCAATTACGACTTCAGGTATTACGACTGTATGTTCATTGAAAGCAAATATTGCATTGGGCGCATGTAGAAGTACATTTGTATCAAGCACATAACATTTGACCACCGAAATCCCCCTTCGTAATTTGACGTCCATCTGCTGCGTCTTCAAAAATGGGGCGGGACTCTAATTATCATTTATTCGCGAAACCAGTGTACATGAAACACATCATTCACTCTGCGATTTTTAGTGGTGCTGCCTTGCTAGGATAAGAAGATTCAATATCAACAATTCGGCTGTATTTTTTGTCCATCAGGGGAGAGGAAATAAGAAAATCGGCACTCGTTCGATTACAAGCGACTGGAATATTGTAGAGCACTGCAATACGAAGCAAAGCCTTGACATCAACGTCGTGCGGCTGTGATTCGAGAGGATCCCAGAAAAAAATGATGAAATCCACCACACCTTCAACTATCTTAGATCCAACCTGTTGATCACCGCCCAGAGGACCACTGACAAACCTGCTTATTTCGAGATCAAGTTCGGTGGCGAGTATGTGTCCGGTCGTACCTGTCGCATAAAGTAAATGCCGGGACAATAAGTCTCGGTTAAAACGTGCCCATTCGAGTAAAGCTACCTTTTTATTGTCGTGAGCAATCAGAGCAATGCTTTTCTGCTTTTCCATCGGAACTAATTTCGCCGTCATATGTTCTCCTCGTTCCAAAATTACTATTGTCTAAGCCCCCTTTATTATCGCATATGCCGTATAGCGGAATGTTATGGTCGTGTTAAAGCTATATAAACAACTCGTCCAAAAAGACGCAAGTCTTCTGCGGTCTTTACCAGATCTTAACCGAACCGTAACACCCTCCAGACCATTATCTGGCAAAATAAAAACAGGCATTAAATAGGTTACATTAAGGAGGTATTTGCATTGAACAAGTTATTTGGCAGACATCTGGTCATTCTTTTGCTGTTGGTGACGGTTGCGGCTCAGTTCCTCCCGACGCCGGCGCTGGCTGCGCCTAAACCGAAAAACGTAATCGTCCTGATGGTTGATGGTTCTGGCGCGACCCATACCACCGTGTCCCGTTGGTATAAAGGTAAGCCGCTTGCTATGGAGGAAATCGTCGTCGGCTCGGTTCGCACCTATAGTGCTGAATCGCTGATTACCGACTCCGCTCCGGCTTCAACCGCATTCGCCACAGGCAACAAATCGAATTCCAAGTTTATCGGCGTTTTGCCAGTTAGAGCAGGTATGCCTGACGTAGCATTCGCCGAAGAATTGAAGTATCAGCCGGTTGCTTCCGTGTTGGAGGGGGCTAAACTGGCAGGGAAATCGACTGGCTTGATTGCTACATCGAATATCCAGCATGCCAGTCCAGCAGGCTATTCGTCGCATAATCACAATCGCGGCGACTACAATGATATTGCTGAACAACAGGTTAATTTGAACATTGATGTAGTGTTTGGCGGCGGTAAGCAATATCTGTTGCCAAAGAGTCAAGGCGGTGTACGCACAGATGGTGAAAATCTGATTGAAGTGCTGAAGTCCCGAGGTTATGATTTTGTGGAAACTCGTGAACAACTGCTGGCGGTAAAGAATAAAAAAGTCTGGGGTATGTTTGCTGAAGATGCCATGGCTTACGATTTTGACCGCGTACAGCTTCAGCCACAGGAGCCTTCACTGGCTGAGATGACGCAAAAAGCGATCGATATCCTCGCCAAGAATGATAAAGGCTTCTTCCTATTCGTTGAAGGAAGCAAAGTCGACTGGGCTTCTCATGCGAACGATCCTGTGGGTGTAATCAGTGATGTCTTAGCTTTTGACGATGCAGTCAAGACGGCATTGGATTTTGCCAAGAAAGATGGTAACACTCTGGTTCTGGCCTTCTCTGATCATGGCAATGGCGGTATGAGTCTTGGCAATAAATCCACCGATAAAAATTATGATACTCTGCCATATAGCGCCCTAGTCTCACCGCTGCGCAAAGCCATGCTGACCGGTGAAGGCATTGAAAAGATGTTGGCAGGTAACCGTTCTGAAGCTAATATCCGGGATATCATGGAAAAATATTTTGGGATCGCCGACTTGACGACTGATGAAATCACAACCATGCAAAAAGCCAAAAAAGGCGAAATGAACTATGCCGTTGGCCCGATGATCTCAAAGCGATCGGTGATCGGCTGGACGACGAACGGTCATACGGGTGAAGACTTGTTTATGTATGGTTTTGGACCTGGCGCCCCTAAAGGGACGATCGAGAATACCGATATTGCTAAAATAAGCGCAAAAGGATTGGGAGTTGAGCTTGCCAGCACGACCAAGCGATTATTTGTTGAAGCCGATAAAGCGTTTGCCGCCATTGGCGCTAAGACAGAAATCGATCAATCGAATAAGGAAAACCCACGTCTTGTTGTCACAAAAGGTAATGTTCGCGCTGAACTTCCCTTCAGCACAAACACGATAATCATTGATCAGAGAACCAAGCAAATGGAGGGTTTGACCATATTCACTGCAAAGCTTGGTAAGGTTTATGTACCAATGCAAGCGGTGGAGCTGGTAAAAGCCGCCCTCTAAGCGACTGCAACAACAGCAAAATATTCATGCAGTCAGGTTTGGTCTCAAATGAAACTATTTAAAACAAAAAAGAGCGGTGACCGCTCTTTTTTTGTTTATTCAAGCCAAATTACTGTTGCTTTGGTTGTTGTGAATGACTGCTGCAGTTGCCAGCCACTTGCGCTTTTGTAGTATCCTCTGCACCGTATGTTAGTGCAGCCAATGCACCTTAGCAGTGGGCGCGGACAAATCAAGCTTCATTTCAGCTATACAGTAATCGCACAGGGTTTTGACAGTCAGAGTATTGCTATCCGGATCAAAGGTCAATAGTTCTTGCCTTTCTGCATCGTTCAGACAATCAAAGCCAAACGCAATCTCGTCAAGTTCCTGGACAAAAATTTCATCAATACCAGACCCGCACTGGGAACATACATAGTCTAAACGCATTGACTACCTCCTCATTCAGCGCTGCGGAGCGGAAATCTAACCATTATGGTGTTCCAAAGCAAGTGAGTAACAATACCGGCGGCCAAGCCGATATACACCCCTGCCGCCTGGGCTGTGAGCACTGTTGCAAGGCCAAACAGACCATGGCCGCCAATACTTAATAGGGCTGCAATGCGGCCCCGGGTTTGTACCCAGTCATAGATCGCCTCGATCAAACCGAAGACTACATGGGTAACGAAGATATCTGCGTCAAACGCATACGGGAATAGGGTTTTCAGCATTTCTTCTATCACCGGGCTTAGCGTGATTATCGTTTGAGCGCCAATTAGCTTCACCAACGCCCGGTTAAGCAGAAAACTGGTGCCTGCCGTCAAACAAGCGATAACATACGCCATTTGCAGTCTCATTCGCCTACTCCCTTACTAATTATTTCCTTTTCGAACCCGAGCTATACATCAGTCGAAACAGTAAAAAAACAGCCTCAGGTTGTTGCTCGTTCTAGCATTCACCTGAGGCTGTTTTGCTATGCAGTTTTGATCCTTCGACCTAAAGATCCCTAAGCCCGTTTAATGAATAGCGGGGTTCGGTCATAGGTATGAATTGCGTCAATAAAGCGGACAGTACCTGAGCTGTGTCTCATGACAATCGAATGGCTGCGTACTCCGCCGCCAAAGTACCGGATCGGATTCAACAAATCACCCTGGGTGATCGCTGTAGCGGCAAAAATAACATCCTTGCCACTTACTAAGTCATTAATTGTTAAAATCTTATTGATATCGGTAATACCCATTTTTTGCGCACGGGTAGTATCCGCGTCGTTCTCCGGCCACAGCTTACCTTGCATATCGCCGCCCAGGCACTTAAGCGCGGCAGCGGCAAGTACACCTTCCGGCGCGCCGCCAATACCCAGCATCATATGTACGCCAGTGCCTTCAATACCCACGTTGATGGCCGGCGAAACGTCACCGTCTGTAATCAATTTTATCCTGGCTCCTGCATCACGAACTTCCTGAATAATGCTAGCGTGGCGTGGACGATCCAGAATAACGACAGTCAAGTCTTCAACTCTACGCTCCAGCGCAGACGCTACTGCCTTAAGATTCTCTTTGACAGGAGCGTCAATATGGACTTTCCCTGCAGCTTTCGGGCCAACGGCGATCTTATCCATGTACATATCAGGAGCGTGCAATAAACCACCTTTGGGTGCAATTGCCAAGACAGCGATTGCGCCTGGCAAACCTTTTGCCACGAGGTTTGTGCCTTCTAGCGGGTCTACCGCGATATCGACTTCGAAGCCGCCAGCGCCAACTTGCTCACCGATGTAGAGCATCGGCGCTTCATCCATTTCACCTTCACCAATCACTACTGTTCCGCTAATGTTTACACTGTCAAACATTGTTCTCATTGCATCAACGGCAGCTTGGTCAGCGGCGATTTTATCTCCTTTGCCCATCCAGCGGCCACAGGCGATAGCAGCGGCTTCTGTAACCCGGACAAATTCCATTGCTAGTTCGCGATCTATATTCATTGTTCACCTCTAAAGTAATTCTTGAAATTATGATTAACTGTTGGCGTTTTTCCAATCGTCATAGAATCGTTTAATCCCCGCATCAGTTAGCGGATGCGCCAACAGTGACAGCAACACTTTGTAAGGAATTGTTGCAATATGCGCACCAGCCAGAGCCGCATGAGTCACATGGAGCGGATGTCTGATACTGGCAGCAATAATTTCGGATTCGATGTCATGGATAGAGAAAATATCGGCAATATCCTTTATCAGTTGTGTACCATCTTCGCTAATATCATCCAATCGGCCAATAAACGGGCTGACGAAGGAAGCACCAGCGCGAGCTGCCAGCAACGCTTGGTTGGCTGAGAAGATCAATGTAACGTTGGTCTTGATTCCTTCGGATCGAAGCGCGCTGACTGTCTTTAGCCCCTGTACATTGATAGGCACTTTAACCACGATATTGTCAGCCAGCTTGGCCAATTCACGGGCTTCTGGAAGCATTAACTCATATGTGTCACTAATTACTTCAGCACTGACAGGACCAGGAACAATACGGGCGATCTCTTTTACAACCGCTTTAATCTCCTGCTTTTCCTTAGCGATCAGGGATGGGTTTGTCGTTACCCCTGCAATAATGCCAAGAGCATAAGCGTCTTTGACTTCAGCGATATTTGCGCTATCGATAAAGAGCTTCACAAATACCCCTCCATTCTATTTCCTGGTTAATAGGTTTGCCGAGAATGACAAGATAATGACAGCTCAATATTTTTCACTTCATCTAAGCGAGCCAAATCCATGTCATTGCGGGCAGCAAGCGCCACACTAGCGCCGCAGGTCTGGCAACGTAACTCGATACAAGAAGCCAGTACTTCGGCCCGAATTGCTGCACTGCCACAGTTACAACGAACGCCGCCGCTTTCGGCAATGTCATGAACGCGATTTAAGACATCCAATAAAACTTGTGAATTTTCATTATCTGTTCCAGACTGGTCAGGCAGGGCACGATTGACCGCATATCTGTGTCGTTCTAAGGTTTGCTCGATCAACTGACGCTTGCCGACAAATCCTAATTCAAGGTTATTGTTCGCACAATAAAGCTTGCGCAATTCGGATGCGCCCGAATGTGTAAAGTTGACGCACAACACATGATTTTTGCGGCATAGTTCGCAATAAATCGTCAGAAAAAATTGGTCTTTTCGGGCAGGGGATATCTTGGCCTGCATATGTCCGCAGCTACAACGCAATTCAGTCTGATTGCAGGCGTTCAGCGAGAAACGGCAGATATTATGGGTATGAATTTTACCGCAATGCGAACAGTAAAGCGCAAGAGCGGCACTGGTGTAAATTACCATAAGCCTGCCCTCCTTCCCATAAGACACATTCGCCAGCGGCAATGAAATTCCTGCCGATGGGCAGTAGAGAACCCGATCGATTCGCTAATTAGCCAATCCGCAAATGCAATAGCGAATCATCTCTGACATTGTCTTGTATTAACTGACATAGCGAAACAATATCAAACGGTTTGGTGATATAGGCAATCGCCCCCAGTTCTTTCGCCTCATTAATCATGTCAAGTTCCCCATAAGCTGTCATCATAACAACCTTGGGACACTGACCCAACCGTCTCAGTTCACGTAGCGTTTCAATACCATCCATTCCAGGCATTTTCATATCCATCAGTACCAATTCAGGTTTCAACTCTTTGGCTTTTTGCAGTCCCTCATAACCATTTGCAGCTGTTTCAACAGTGTACCCGTTTTCAGATAACACTTCTGTCAACAGCCTTCTAATCCCGGGTTGGTCGTCAACGATTAGTATGGTTGCCTGTAAAAGCGACAATTTCGATCACTCCATATCGGTATTGCTTTTTACTAAAGCCTACTTCGTTATACATCCGGACGGGAAGTAGTGCAACTATTCTAACCTATTCGGACTCCATAGCGAATTTCCTGCTAGCATAATGGTAAAAAATGGGTTTTATCAGTTTTTTTGTAGGTTTGTTTGCCGCAATTCAGAATTTTTGCCATCCTTGCAGTTTTTGCTAAATCTCTGTCTGCATTTTTTGGCATCATAAAAATATCTTTCCCTAGTGTCTCTGCGCTTATTAAGAATATACTTAGTGGTAGTTTAAAAAACCATCGTCAAAGCAGAAATGCCAAGCAACAGGGTTGTCATGGCTACTCCTGTCAGCAAGACGAGTAATGGCGACAATAGCACTAACAGCGACTTAGCTGCTGTAAAGCCGTAGCAACTCCGTATGGCCAACACTTTAAGACTAAAAGACCAAAGTGCTAAAACCGCTAGCCCGGCGGCAATCGTAAAGACACTAAATCCTGCAGGCAGACACTGGGCAATCGCGATGATCGGGATGAGAAAAAGCTGTGGCAAAACAACATAACCTAAAGTGCATAAAAGTCCAGTCGCCTCGCCACGTCCACCGAGAAGAGCAGATGCCATGTGCAGCAGCGCTGTGCCACAAACCCAGATGATAGCCTCACCCAGAATATGGAGTCCCATGATCGCACCAGACAGCTCGGTGATTTGTCCGTTAATGGCGAAGTACGCCGCCCATAACGGCATGATCCCAATTATCAAGCTGAGTAATGCCCTAGTTTTTCGTTGCTCTGCGGCCACTGTCTTCATTGCATCAGCAGGATTAAACAGTACATCATACCAAGTTTCCCAAATGGAACTGGCCTCTCTGACAACAGCCATTATTCCACCTGCCGTAGCGGTGAAATCGCCAGTGGAGTAAACGTTCCTTCCACCTGTCTTAACAGGTTCTGCTGCCAATTCAATTGACTGCTAAACAGCGTACTCCAAGGATTGCCGCGTCCGAATTCTTTGATAGACGCCTTGCCATGAATACCGGCTAATTGTCTGGCAGCGTCAAGCGCATCGTAGAGATTGCCTAATTCGTCGACAAGGCCTGCTGCCTTTGCCTGATTGCCGGTATATATTCGTCCATCAGCCAACTTTCTCACCGTTTCTTTATCTAGGTGGCGTCCTTCAGCGACAACGGTGATAAATTGTTCGTATAGATCATCTACCATCGTTTGAATAATCGCCCGTTCTTCTGCGGTAAGGCTACGATCTGGGGATAAAATGTCTTTGTATGGCCCACTCTTTATTTTTTCAGAGTGAACCCCTATTTTCTTAAACAGTTCTTCCCAATTCGTATAGGGTATGTATACGCCAATACTACCAGTCAAGGTAGCAGGATTAGCATAAATCTTGTCAGTAACGGCGGCCAGCCAATAACCACCGGAAGCAGCGACGTCTCCCATCGAGGTCACCACAGGTTTCCCTGACTGCCGCAGTCGCTTAATTTCCTCGCCGACTTCTTGTGAAGCGGGGGCGCTGCCGCCAGGGCTATTAATCCTGAGCACGACTGCACGAATCGATTCATCATCCCTCGCTTCACGCAATTCCTTCATTAGTGCGTCAGTTCCACCGGTTTCACCAAAAACGGAAGTCTGCCCACGGCCGCCCATGATTACTCCGTCGACATATATTAATGCGATTTTACCCTCGCCAGACGCTGATCTTCGCTCACTGGATACGAGGACTAGTCCGACTAAGGAGACAACGATCAGAACGAGGATAACGACAATGACAGCTTTTTTATACATCCTATCCCCTCCTCATTTTACGCCTATTAGCACTTCGGACTGTTGGCAAACCAACAGTCCGAAGTGCTAATAACGGCTGAGCCGTCTTTAAATTATCTAGCTTGGCGGCAAGCCAGTGCTGCCTTTACGAAATCACGAAATAGCGGGTGAGGGTTGGTCGGCCGCGATTTAAACTCAGGATGGAATTGCGTTCCGACAAACCAGGGGTGGTCGCGCAGTTCCACAATTTCAACTAACCGTCCATTGGGCAAGGTACCACCGATCACCAAGCCAGCGTCAGTCAGTTGCTGACGGAACGCATTATTGAACTCAAAACGGTGGCGATGACGTTCATAAATGACTTCTTCCTGGTAGGCTTTACAGGTGAGAGTGTCTTCCATCACCTTGCAGGGATAAACCCCTAGGCGCATTGTGCCGCCTTTATCAACTACATTTGCTTGATCTAGCATTAAATCGATAACCGGATAGGTAGACTCAGGAGCAAATTCACTGCTGTTCGCCCCCTCCAGACCACAGACATGACGCGCAAATTCGATAACGGCGCATTGCATGCCTAGGCACAGTCCGAAAAACGGAATTTTGTGTTCACGTGCATATTGGATCGCAGCAATTTTTCCTTCTATGCCGCGATCGCCAAAGCCACCCGGTACCAAGATACCGTCTACATCGTGGAAAAATGGCTCCATGTCTTGTGCGCCTTCAATTTCTTCGGCATTAACCCATTTGATGTTGATGGCCGCCGAATTAGCTATGCCGGCATGGCGCAAAGCCTCAGACACGCTGAGGTAGGCATCCTGCAGAGCTACATATTTGCCGACAATCGCGATGGTTACCGCTGTCGAGGGGTTCATGATTTTATTGACCATTTCACGCCAGCCGGAGATATCTGAAGGACCATCTTTAAGTCCCAGCTTTTCCAATGCAATACGGTCTAAGCCCTGCTCAGCAAGCATCAGCGGCACTTGATAAATGCTGGCAGCATTTCTGTTTTGAATGACTGCCTCCGCATCGATATCGCAGAATAAGGCGATCTTGTCCTTCATGTCGGAAGAGATTTCCTGTTCTGTACGGCAAACAATAATATCCGGTTGAATACCGATGCTGCGCAATTCTTTAACACTATGCTGAGTCGGCTTGGTTTTCAACTCGCCGGCTGCGGTGATATACGGAACGAGAGTAACATGAATATAAAGAGTGTCTTCGCGACCAACCTCTTTTCTAACTTGACGAATCGCCTCTAAAAAAGGCAGACTTTCGATATCGCCAACAGTTCCGCCAATTTCCGTAATAACGACATCAGCGTTGTCTTCTTTGCCGACTCGGTAAATTCGTTCCTTGATCTCATTCGTAATATGAGGAATAACTTGAACAGTACCGCCAAGATAATCGCCCTTACGCTCTTTAGTGATGACAGACAAATATACCTTGCCTGCAGTTACACTAGAACTCTTGCTTAAATTGATGTCAATGAAGCGCTCATAATGTCCCAAGTCGAGATCTGTCTCGCCGCCATCCTCAGTGACGAACACCTCGCCATGCTGATAAGGGCTCATTGTACCAGGGTCAACATTGATATACGGGTCGAATTTCTGAATGGTAACCTGTAGACCTCGGCTCTTTAACAACCGGCCTAACGACGCTGCGGTGATTCCTTTTCCAAGCGAGGATACAACCCCGCCTGTGACAAAAATATACTTAGCCATTTGCTCCTCCTATAACCAGCTCATGCCGGCTTTCTCTTCGCTTGATGTCTGTCGTGTCAGGAATTATCATCAATGTCTTCCGGCTCGGTCGGCAGCTTGACATAATCTTGCTGAATTTCCTCTAACAGCTTCTCCCTACGCAAATTAGACTGAAAGGACTTATCTGCCGTTTCTTCAGTCGCACGCCCGGAAACCCGCTGCGGCGTCCATTCGACCAATCCCCACGCGCCTTTACCTACATGAAAAAATCGGCTATCGATATTAACTTGGGTATGAACTTCCGCCATGGCATGCCCCCGCGAATAAATGGGGCCTCCCTTCTCGGCGAGCACCTGATTGATCAAATCACGAAAATGAATCGGGCTGCCAGCCTGTCGCAAAATCCGATAGGCAATATCAGCCTCTGATCTGAGTTCCTTAGACATATAATACCTCCGCGAAATATTAAACTACGAAACCATTGTTACATCTTGTCAGGCGCCGTAACGCCGAGTATAGCCAACGCATGGCGAACAGTGGACTGCACCGCTGCAACCAGTGCCAGACGAGCAGTTTGAATTTCAGGTTCAACACCGATGATCCGGCATTGATTATAGAAGGTATGAAATAATCCGGCTAATTCATGAGCAAATCGCGCGATCCGGTGGGGTGCGCGTTCTCTGGCTGCGTCGGCTATTTCCCCGGGATAACTCCCCATTTTTTTAATTAGATCAATCTCTGCTGGCTGATTTAAAACTGACAGAGAAGCAGTGCTGACAGCCTGAAGTGCTGCACCGGTATCGATACCTGCTTCTTCTGCTTGGCGAAAAATGCTGGCAATACGCGCATGAGCGTATTGAATATAGTATACCGGGTTCTCATTGGTTCGCGACTTCGCCAAATCAAGATCAAAGTCCAGTTGGCTGTCGGCTGAGCGCATAATGAAGAAGAAACGAGCAGCATCAACGCCGACTTCTTCCATCAGTTCAGTCAAAGTTACACCCTGACCAGTACGTTTGGACATCTTCACCAGTTCGCCGTTCTGGAAGAGGCTAACCATTTGCAAAATCAGCACTTCTAATCGCTGCGGGTCATAGCCCATGGCGGCGATAGCTGCTTTTACACGCGGAATATAGCCATGATGATCAGCGCCCCAGATATTGATGATCGTATCAAAGCCGCGTTCTAACTTATCCCGATGATAGGCAATATCTGCGGCCAAGTAGGTAGGCACGCCGTTATCGCGGATAACAACCCGGTCTTTATCATCGTCATAGGCAGTCGACTTCAGCCACAATGCACCATCATGCCGATACATATAACCCTTTTCTGTCAGCATGTCGCAGGTATCGTTGATAGCGTTGCGCTGGTGTAAGCTGCGTTCAGAGTACCAGACATCAAACATTACCTTAAAGGCTTCTAGATCTTCTCTAAGCGCAGCCAGCTTTTCTGTTAAAGCAAGTTCTTTGAATAAAGCCAATCGCTCAGAATCTTCTACTGCTAGGTAGCGGTCACCATTGTGGTCAATAATCCGCTGCGCTGTTTGCACAATGTCCTGGCCATGATAGCCGTCTTCAGGAAACTGAAAGGGTTTTCCCAATAGTTCTAAATATCTGGCGTTAACTGATGCTGCCAAATTATCAATCTGATTGCCCGCATCATTGATGTAAAATTCAGCCTCAACCAAGTGTCCCGCAGCGCGTAAAAGATTCACCAATGCGCTCCCCAGCGCGGCGCCTCGCCCGTGGCCAACATGCAGCGGCCCGGTAGGATTGGCGCTGACAAACTCTACTTGAATTTTTTTGGGGACAGTGGCAGTCAGACTTCCCCACTTGTCGCCTGCTTTGAGGATACGATCCAGCATTTCATACAACCAATCTGGTTTTAGGTAAAAGTTCATGAATCCTGGACCGGCAATCTCCACTTTCTCCAGCCAAGGTGCCTGAATGCGGTCAGAAATGGCTTGAGCTAGGGCCCGAGGATTGGTCTTAGCAGCTTTTGCTGCCTGCATGGCAAAGTTTGTGGCATAATCGCCAAACTCTTTCTGCGGCGGTTCTTCGAACTGCACTGGCGGCATCGTATCAAGCGAAAACACGCCTTCTCGTTTAGCAGACTCTGCAGCCGCGAGCACAGCTTCGCAAAGCAAGGTTTTCATATCCATCGTGTTCTTCCTCTCACTTGATCAAGTCTTAGAAAAGGAGATTTTCAGGGTATTGGAGCTCTGCCATTTCCCTTCAACTTCCAATTCGTAGCTGATCAGAATGGTTTGTCCATCAATCGGATTTTCGGTACTGACAATATCACGCGATAAGTCACGCGTCAAAACGCCTAGCTTCATGCTACCATAGGGAGTGACATATAGGCTATATGTTTTACGCCCGGGAACAAATTCCAGTTTTTGCTCGTATGGGCCCATCCTCACTAAATATACATGATCTGAATATAACTTCAGCAAAGTCGTGGTGCCTTCCAGCCCTGATAACTCTTCCTTATAGGTTATGTAAGTTATCTCGCCTTTTTGCTGGCAATGACCTTTGGCAATAAGCTCGATCGTATTTTGATCGTCATCTAATCCTTGCTGGGTTCCGATCACTGTAACGATAACATCTTCCATCGCATTCTCCTGATACACCAATATATTATAGCCGAATCATGCCAGGTTGCCAACATTAGTTGCTGTCGAAATCAGAGTATATTTCGCCGAAGTTGTCGAAACACCTGCTAAAATAAAAACATTTCGCCTGACTGGCGAAATGTTTTTGTTTTTTCGCTACTGCCAGAGTGTTTTAATTTCAACTCCCTGGTAATAATGTTTTATAATTTCTTCCGCTTTCTTACCTTGCTGAGCAAAAGTGTACGCGCCCCATTGACAGAGACCGACGCCGTTACCCCAACCTAGGCCCTTAAAGTGAAAGTCTCCGTCGGCATACCGCATTTCTGTTACCAGCGTGGACTTTAGCCGATCATAACCAACGGCGCGGCGGAAATCTGAACCGTACACTTTCTTGTCGCCCGCACCAATAAATAAGATGCGTCCTGAAGGCCCCTTCTGCAATATGCTGATGTCGCCGGGATTGCCTTGATAGCCAATAGCTGACGCCACCTGAGAAGCCGGGATTTTAGCTGTCCAGGTTTGAATATTTGCTGGAGCATACTCAAAGCAGTTGTCCTGAACAGGTTGAAAATACGGAGTTTCATGGGGAATTTCTGTTGGAAAGCTTTCCTCTCTGGTAGCTGCAATCTGTCCGTTACAGGAACTGTAGATCGAATTAACCAATCCTCCAGCATAGAGAAGAACTTGCCCCCGGGTTGCTCTGACTGCTTCCCGCACTGTATCATTCACTTTCTGCGGGGCATAGGCCTGAAGTTCTTCCTTAGAGGTCGAGACATCGGTTTGATGCAGACGCCGGATGGTCCCCGCTTCGATGGCGATCAAGGTCAGTGTCCGTGAGGCGATTGCCTGTGCCTTAAGCGCTTCAAGCGGCCAGTCTGGCTGCATCTCTTGCGCGATAACGCCCTCAATATATTTTTCCAGCATCATACTGTCACGCTGACCTTTATCCGCCAGCCAAACTGTTACGTTTGGTTCCACCTTGTACTTAGAAATATCCAAAAGCGGTACTCCCTGAATCGGTTGCGGCGTCTCTGGCTGCTTGTCCGGCGGAGTTGGTGGCTTTTGCTGTTGCTGGGGCGGAGTCTCGGGTACAGGTTTAGGGGCAGGAGGGCGCAATAGTGTGTAAATTCCTGCGATGAGTAATAGAGCGATTGCAACGACGAGTACAATAGTTGTTTGATTTTTGCTGCGCACGATCCCACCTCCGACAGTAGTTTGGTTTGAAGACTTTTTCTTTATACAGGCAAGTTAAGAATCCTTAAGAATGTTTTAGCCCAGAGGGTTAGGGAATGTGACGATTCATTGCGGTAATGACCAAATATCGGCCTTCACTGTTTTTCCAGCAATGAAGACTCGCAAAATGAGGGACTGGCGCGTAGAATTCATGAAGCGTAAATCTTTATCGGTAAAAGTGGTCGCGTCCCTCCCCTCAGGCACGTAGCTCACAGGCTGGGAGTGCGGGTGTCTCTCAGTAACTTTTAGCCCAGCCTCTAGTGCAGCGTTATAAATGGTACTAGAGACTTGGCACATACCGCCGCCGATGTCTTGCACTTTTTGACCGTTTTTTAAAACTCCGGCACGGCGAAAGCCGCGCTCCACAGTGGGTTCGCCGGTTAATGCATTAAAGGAAAACTCCTGACCATGATCGATAATTGTGTTATTCAGCAGACTAGCGGTTAGCGCAATGTTTTTCACCCTATCTGGATGATTGTCAATAATCGGAGTCTCATAACCGCCGATACGTTTTGCGGCTGCAAGTGTACCGCCAGTAATCGCTGGACTGATCTGCTGATAAATTGCTGGCGTTTCACTATGTGGCAGAGCAGCGTTAACAAGATCTGCCGTTGCTTGAATATCTAGCATTTGACCAACTTTTTCAGGAACAACCCGCCCCTCTAAATCGAAAGCGGCATTCTGCGGAAAAGTATTTTTCCGTTGTGCCAATTCAGTTAAAGCGACTTGGAGTTGATCTGAAGTTAGTCCGCCGACAGGTACTCCCTCTACTGTCACGCCGGTTGGACTTACGCTAAGCGGCTTTGGTGCAGGCTGATTAGCGAAACAGCCGTTAAGTGCGAGACTAATGATCAAAACTAGTATTAGTTTCATATTTGTCTCCCTATCGAGAAAATGTCACCCATTAGGCTCACAGGTCATAAAATATATCGCTATTTCGGCAGGAAGGTGAGAGAATGGATCAATTAGCAGAGATCCTCCAGACTGCGACCGGGATTACCTGCCACTCAGAAGATGTCAGCCCAGGCGATATCTTTGTCGCCATTCGCGGTCGATCTGACGACGGCAACAAGTATGCCAGTCAGGCTGCACGCTGCGGCGCATCAGCCATTGTAACCGACACCAACGAAAAGCTTAGCGATATAGGAATTCCGGTCTATTATGTTGCCAATGCGCGCGCTGCCTGCGCCTGGCTGGCGTCAGAATTTTACAAGCATCCCTCTAAAGAGCTATCTCTGGTTGGAGTAACAGGCACCAATGGCAAAACCACCGTCGTATCCATGCTTGAGCAAATGTATCGCACAGCCGGATTATGTGCAGGTATGATTGGCACTGTGAGCGTAAATCTTGGCGGCTATTCATTGCCCAGCAAGTTAACTACCCCGGATTCGATCAGTTTGCAGCATTTTCTGCGGCAGATGCGAGAACGAAGCGTGACTCACGCAGCGATGGAAGTATCTGCCCAGGGTATGGAACTTAATCGGGTCGATCATGTAAAGTTCGCCTGCGGGATCTTAACCAACGTTTGCCCAGATCATCTTGATTTTCATGGTGACTTTGCCAGTTATCTCGCAGCTAAACGGCTTTTCCCCTCCTTCTTGGCCGGCGCTCCGCTCATCATCAACGCCGCTGACCCGGAGTGCCGGGCAATCGCACAAAGTTATGGCGGTCCTATCATTACCGCTGGTGTGAATATGGCAGCAGACATTAGCATTCAAGTGCTGCGAACCAGTCGCCGCGGCAGTATCTTTCGGCTACGGGTTAATCGGCCAATTAACGGTTTAGAGGCTTATGAACAGGCATTGAGAACTCTGCGCCTGTCTGCGCCCGGTTTTCACAATGTAGAAAATGCTATGCTTGCATCGATTGCAGCTTTGTTGCAAGGAGTCAGTCCTGCTGCCATCGCTCGTGCCCTGGCGTCGTTTGGAGGAGTTGAGCGGCGTTTTAAAGTATGTGAGCATAACGAGTGTATCGTAATTGATGATACGGCGTTGAACCCGGGTAGTATTGACGCAGTTTTCGAGACAATCAGGCAATTCCGTTATAACCGAATGGTTGTTGTAAATGCCATCCGAGGCTGTCGCGGACCGGCGATCAATTCCGCTAATGCACTGACCCTGCTGCGCTGGCAACGCAATTTTCCGTTTACACTGATCATTACCGCCAGTTATGATCAAACAACGTTTGCCGATCAGGTTAGCCATCAAGAGAAAAACGCCTTCTTGTCTGAGCTGGATCGGTCTCAGGTAAACTATCTTTATACAGATACGCTGAGCGAGGCCATACTTACCGCCCAGGCGACGACCCGGCCAGGTGATTTATTACTGTTGATCGGAGCCCAAGGCATGGATCACGGTTTTTCATTGTTAACTTCTCCGAAGTTGCCGCTCACGGTTGTTCCAGCTGCCTTTGCGGTAAACGGCAGAGATGGCTCAGATTCACTTTCTTTTACATAGCCGGTGAATATCGCCTGCAGCTTAGCCGGATCTTCGGTAAATACCAGGTAGATATGCACTGGTACAGTGACAATAAACCAGATCATAATTCCATATTTCAGCAAACGCAAGGCCTGCAACCCTCCCAGCCAGAACTGCAGAGCAGTACTTTCTGACGGAAACAAAAGAACAAAGCCTGCGAGAGCTGACAATAAGCTAGCGAGCGCCCAGGAATCATAAATTAACTTCTGGCCTGGGATATAGCGTCCGAAATTTGGATGATCAGACCGTAAAAATAAAAAATACGCAAGAAATGCCTTTAGATTATGAAAATCAGCTATATTCAACACAATCTCGCGATAGCGCCGGGTGACAATATAGTAATATGTGTGGCCTAACAAATTTGCCGTCAGGGCGACGCCAGCCGTACCATGCAGCAAGCGAACTATGCGAAACGGCAGCTGCAGTTTGTCAGTGTTTGTATAAAACAGCAATCCAGTCAATACTAAAATCGTCACCTCAACTACCATCAGCCAATGAAATATGCGAATCGGCAAAGGCTGAATCAATCGTTCCAGCGTAAACACCACCTTTTTTCTAGCTTGCCACGCAATGTCAATAGCAATACTTATTGCAAAATAGCAGGATTTTACTGGCATGGGGAGAACGTTTTAGCACAAGCGCCGTGGGAGTACGGGGCACCATTCCACAGAGGGCACAGAGTGGTAAAGAGGACACAGAGGGATAAAGTTTGGGGCCATCATAGCTGGCAAAATAGATACTACTCCTCTGTGACCTCTGTGTGACCTCCTTTCCTCTGTGGAACCGTAACCTCTTCCGCTTCGCGAATTTATTAATTTCTATGGCTTAAAAAAACTACATGCTGTGGCATGCGGCATCTGGATTATTTGGAGGCGAAAATCATGGCTTATTGGCTGGCGAAAACTGAACCTGATACCTTTAGCTATGCGGATCTAGAACGACTGGGCAAAGACAGATGGAATGGAGTGCGCAATTTCGTCGCGCTGCGTCACATGCGGCAGATGCAACCCGGTGACATGGTCTTCATCTATCATACTGGCAAAGAGAAAGCGATCGTCGGCATAGCAGAAGTTGTCTCTCTCCCGTACCCTGACCCCGAATCAGATGACTCCCGATTTATTGTCGTGGAGTTCATCCCTAAGCGATGGTTAACCCGCCCGGTTACCTTGAAGGAAATCAAAACAAGCCAAGCTTTTGCTGACTGGGAGCTTGTCACGCAGTCGAGACTGTCAGTCATGCCAGTTTCTGTAGACAACTGGCAAAAGATATTAGTTTTAGCAGACAATTAACGGTGACGCTGCTCAGCTGGTCAAGATGCTACACAGCAACACGCGTTAAAAGTACTAGCCGCAAAACTTCAAATAGCGAAAAGACGCAAAAAAGAGGGAATAACGGCGATGAATCAGAACTACTCTAATAGATCAAGTAGTCGAATATACAGCATTTTTTGAAGGGTGGATCTCTTTTGCCAAAACTCCTCACACCGTTGCGTGCCTTACTGACAACCCAATTTCTTTCCGCTTTCGTTGACAACATGCTATTGTTTATTGCGCAGGCGATCATCCTAAGGGACCATTACCCGTCATATTACCTATCAATGGTCCAGAGCATGTATCTGCTATCCTATATACTTGCTTCCCCCTGGGTAGGCTTGTATGCAGATAGTGTCCCCAAAGCCCGTGCGTTGTTGACCGGCAATCTGGTAAAGCTTGCCGCGCCCATTCTCATGCTGTTATCAGTCAACCCAGCCCTTAGCTATCTTTGCTTTGGTTTAGGTTCAGTTATCTACAGTCCGGGTAAATACGGCATTTTACCCTGTCTGACATCCTCCGAAAAAGAGTTGATGCAGGCCAATGGGTGGCTCGAGAGCACAACGATTATCGCGGTTCTTGGCGGCTCAGTGGCTGGTGGTTGGTTATCTGATCAGTCTGTGGAAATGGCCGCTCTGGTCGGGGTGGCGATATACGGATTATCGATTCTCCTCAACTTGCAGATACCGAACAACACCACAACTTGTCAAGTCCCGTACGCCCATGCAGGCGCTAGCTTCTTTGGCGATCTCCAGTTCTTTTTCTCTAACCAGGCAGGCCGCTTTTCCGTATTAGGTTCTGCCTATTTTTGGTCAGTGACTTCGATACTGCGGTTAGCAATTTTTATTTGGGCTCCCTTAGCCTTAGGCCTGACAGGAAATACTCCTGTCAGCATGTTAGTCGCCCTGATTGGAGTCGGCATCGCAATTGGCGCCTTCGCAGCACCACATGTTGTGTCAATTAAAACCTATCGCCGCGCCATTTGGTTTGGCGCTGCAATTGGCGTGATGATGCTGATCATGGCTGTCACTACTTCGCTGCCGTTAACTCTCGTCTTGATGTTAGCAAGCGGCATTCTTAGCGGAATGTATATTGTCCCTGTGAATACCCTGAATGAAAGTGTGGGCGAGTCCAGCATTGGCGCGGGTCGCGGCATCGCTGTTCAGAACTTTGCCGAGAATACTTGCATGTTACTTGCGACAGGCATCTATACCATGATGACTTGGGCGGCAATACCGATCACCATCATTATTTTTGGCGCAGGCATTGTCTTTCTGATATTGATGTTCCATCTTTGGCGTCTTACCAAAGCACCGGTTCGCCAGCAAGAGCCCGACCGTTGATAAACACCCATCTGCGTTGTTAGCACCCAAAATCCATTGCTTGCGTACCTGTCTCAAATGTATCATCCGGTTACAGTTGATAGGTAACGGCCACTTGATTTTGGGTGCTGCCTAGTGATGCTATTTTACCTATGTGAGTCAAGTCGCTCACAGTCTCATAGGCAACAACATCTGGACATTTCTGAACGGTCTGAGAAGGTTTTTCAACAAGCAGAAGAGAAAAGCGCAATTCTGGGAGGGTATTATGCACAAGCCGGTCATTGGTATTACCACTAACTCACTTTTCTCTGAAAGCGGAGCCTTTCCCGGTATGGAGCGCGTCTATGTTAATCAGAGCTATCTTCATTCTGTGGAGAAGGCTGGCGGCATACCAGTTCTACTGCCGACATTGAGCAGTAATGCAGATATGGCTGATCAGCTGCAACGAGTCGATGGAGTGATTCTTTCTGGCGGTGGCGACATTAACCCGCTGCTATTCGACGAAGAACCTGATGCAAAATTAGATTTTGTCCTCGCTGACAGAGATGAATATGAGATTATGCTGACCCAATTGGCCTATCAGTCAGGCAAACCAATACTTGGCATCTGCCGTGGCATACAAGTCCTGAATGTTGCCTTTGGCGGTAACCTGTATCAGGATATTCATAGCCAGGCAGCGAACTGTTCCCTAAAGCATTCCCAAAGCTCTCGCTGCGACTTTGCCGGTCATACTGTTGACATTGTCTCCGGCAGCCTGCTATACGACATACTCGGTACAACCACTATGCCTGTCAACAGTTTTCATCACCAGGCTGTTAAAGACGTCGCTGCCGGCTTTATCGTAACCGCAAGGACGCGCGACGGCATAATTGAGGCGATCGAGAAGCCGGGAAAGGCCTTTCTACTCGGAGTGCAATGGCACCCGGAAATGTTGGTTGATTCGTATCCGGTTATGCTGGAATTATTTAAGCGGTTGGTCAAGGAAGCCGAAAAAGGGATTGCTTAAGAAAAACCGCTGAGGCATTCTTTAGAGAAGCACGGAGTACCGTTCCACGGAGGGCACGGAGAGTTACGTTTTTGGGGGCCAGCAAAGCTGGCAAACTGGATACCATTGCCTCTGTGTACTCCGTGTATCCTCCGCGACCTCCGTGGAAAACGTAACCTCGTCCTCTTCGCGAACTTAAACTTTCTAATACGTTGAAAAAGAAGGAACCGCTTTCGCGCACGAAAGCGGTTCCTTTTCTACTTTATGCTGACCTTGGGGATATTCTTGCCGGAGAAAATCTCGAGCATCTCTTTCTTTAACCGTTGCTTGATCTTCTTCTTTTCGCCAGGCAGCAGTTCTTTCTTGGCTGTGCCGAACAAGTAGTTGTCCAAATCGAACTCCTTAAGCAGCATCTTGGTATGGAAGATATTTTCCTGATACACATTAACATCAATCATTTGATACATGTCACGGGTGTCGCTAGCGATGTAATTTTGTATAGAGTTAATCTTGTGATCGATGAAATATTTCTTGCCATCAACATCGCGGGTAAAGCCTCTCACTCGATAATCAACAATCGCGATATCGGCGCTGAAGCTTGAGATCAGGAAATTTAGCGCCTTTAGCGGCGAAATGTGGCCACAGGTGGATACGTCAATATCGGCACGAAAGGTACTGATACCTTTATCTGGATGGGTTTCCGGATAGGTGTGAACGGTAATATGACTTTTATCTAAATGAGCGACAACGGCATCAGAATGAACCTCTCGGCAGACAGTGGTATCCTCATTATCACCATGGCATTCGATCGGCCCCTCTGATATCAGCATCGTCACGCTGGCGCCTTGCGGGTCATAATCTTGCTTGGCGATATTTAAAACATTCGCACCGATAATATTCGCTACTTCATTCAGGATATCAGTGAGCCGCTGGGCATTATATTCCTCATCAATATATGCGATATATTCCTGACCGTGTTGTGGGCTTTTTGCATAGCAAATGTCATACATGTTAAAGCTCAGCGTCTTAGTTAGGTTATTAAAGCCATAGAGTTTTAACTTTTTAAGAGCCTTTATTTCCATTTTATTCTCCTTTAGCAACCGATTGCTGAACTTAAAAATATGTCAACAATACAATAGCAAAAAATACAGAATATATCAATGATGAAATTTAAATCAGGATCAAGATGGTAAGTGTGTTTCCAAGGATAGCAAACGGTAAGACCGGACAGGATATTGACGCAACAGTTACAGACGGACGAATTCAGTTCAGCTCGTCGATCTTGCACGCCCACTATAAGCAAGCCTGTAGCAGCTAAGAGTACATAGGCACGGAAAAGTCACTCCCTTTTCTTTCCCTAATATGGTATTATTATTACCATATTCTCGATAGCGATGATTTCCCCTTTGTATACGAAAGAAAGGATGATCGATATTCCTGTGTATTCTTTCTTTGTTATTTTTTTCGTCATCTATGGGGCGGCTAATCTCTATATTGGTTGGCGCGGTTGGCAGGCTCTCGGTCAGCTTCTGCCAGACGGCTCAGCGCAGCTCTATTGGCTGACACTAACGTTTTTCGCTTTGTCTTATTTTGCCTCACGAGCAGGCGCGAAATGGCTGCCGGAAACGATTACCACACTGCTAACATATGCAGGAGTATTCTGGATGGCTGTTATCTATTATGGGTTCTTGCTGGTTTTATTGGTCGACATCATCCGTTTGCTGGACCGGGCTATCCCCCTCCTGCCTATGACTTTGAAACAGCATCCTGAGTGGACTGGCGTGACGGTTTTGATCCTGCTAACTTGCATTCTTGCCTATGGTTTTTGGAACGCCCGCCACACTATCATTAACCGATATGATATCACCATCGCTAAAAATGCGGGAAACCTGACAAATCTACACGCAGTCGCAGTATCTGACATTCATTTAGGAGACATTATCGGCGCTGACCGGCTGGAAGAGCTAGTTGAGTCAATCAATCAATTACAGCCTGACATTGTATTATTGCCTGGCGATATCATTGAAGCAGAATTGCAGCCTTTTATAGCTCAGAATATGGGGGCTGTTTTGCGCCGCTTAAACCCGCCGCTTGGTGTGTATGCGGTATTAGGCAACCATGAATATATCGGTGGTGAACAAGACGGTATTATTGCCGCACTTGAACAGGCTGGAGTCAAGGTTCTGCGTGATTCCAAGGTTATCATTAACGACAGTTTAGTTGTCGCAGGCCGTGACGAACGCTCCCGCAACCGCTACGCCGGCGGATCGCGCGCGCCACTATCCTCAATTTTAGCCGGTATCAATCCCGCTATGCCGGTGCTTCTACTCGACCATCAGCCGCTCGATCTTGATGAGTCCAGGCTGCAAGGAGTCGACCTGCAGTTATCCGGACATACCCATCGCGGACAAATGTACCCGAATCATTTGATTACTTCCGCCATCTTCGAGATCGACTGGGGCTATCTAAAAAAAGACTCTTTGCAGGTAATTGTCTCATGCGGTTATGGCACTTGGGGCCCCCCGATACGGACAGGAAATCAGCCAGAGTTACTGGATATCCATATAACATTTAATGGCAAATAAGTAAGGAGCCCTCGGGCTCCTTACTTATTTGCCTTAATTACGCTGTTACCGAGATACGAGCGTGGATGCCGCTGCCGCATCCAACAACCAAGTCACTTTTTTCGTTTTCACCATTGCCGCAGGCAGGTTTTTTGCCTGGCCCCTGGCAATAGCAGCGACAACAGCCGCCTTCTCCGACCCAGACACAAGGAAAATCACTTGGCGAGCCGCATTAAGGACAGGCAAGGTCAAGGTAATCCGCTGACTGTTATCCGGCGCCCGGCCAACTGCTGTCCAGCTGATTTTTTCGTTTATAGTAAGATCGCCGGGAAATAAGGAGGCGGTATGTCCGTCTGTTCCTAACCCCAGCAGGATACAGTCAAAAATAGGCCAGCCGTTCTCTATTGCAGAATCAGGAAAAATCTCACAGATAGTCGTCGCATAAGACTCTGCCGCTGCCTCGGCGGACGGAAGACTAGTGTTCACTGGGCAAATTGCCGCCGGTTTGACCGACAAACGCTCGAGCAAAGCTTCCCGGGTCATGCGATAATTCGAATCAGCATGCCCTTCCGGTACAAATCGCTCATCACCCCAAAACAGAGAGATGCGTTGCCAAGGCAAGCTCTCAAATTGTGGCTGACCTAGCTTTTCAAACAGCAGCTTTGGTGTTTTTCCGCCAGACAGCGCCAACATGCAAGCGCCCCTATCTGCCACCGCTTTTTGGGTAACCGTAGTAAACAATTCGGCGGCACAAGCAGCCAATTCGTTTCCGTCGCCGACTATGTGGTAATCCACGCTCACAGCGGCCTCCACCTCCTCCCGTCATTTGTCAGCAATCGATCAGCTCCTTGCGGTCCATCTCCACCTGCCTCATAGAACTCTAATGGGCAATTGTCAACCGAAGTCTGCCAATTGTTAATCACAGGCTCTAGTACTGTCCAGGCCAATTCGGCGCCGTCGTGGCGAACAAACAGCGTTTGATCGCCAACCATGCAATCAAGTAACAGCCGTTCGTAGGCGTTGCTTGAACGCTCGCCAAAGGCGTCCCGGTAAGAGAAGTTTAGCGTCAGACTGCTCATACACATGCGCGGCCCAGGGCGTTTGGCTTCCATGGTGAGGGCAATGCCTTCTTCTGGTTGAATTTTCAGGGTCAAAACATTCGGTTGTAAGCGCTCGGGAGCGATCTTGCCAAACATGGAATGCGGCACAGATTTAAAGGTTATCGCAATTTCGCTAACTTGTTTCGCCAACCGTTTGCCTGAACGCAGATAAAACGGAACCCCCTGCCAGCGCCAGTTATCAACCATTACCTTCATAGCGACATAGGTCTCAGTTTGTGACTCAGCATTAACGCCTTTCTCCTGACGATACGCAGGCAGTGGCTGTTCTTGCGCTGCTCCTGCTGCATACTGGCCCCGCACCAGCCAATCGCCCAGCCCATTGTCTGAGAATGGCCGAATCGAGCGCAGGAGTTTAACCTTCTCATCGCGATGGCGGTCTGCCTCGAACGTAGCCGGTGGTTCCATGGCCACTAAGGACAACATTTCCAGCATATGATTTTGGAACATATCCCGTAACGCACCCGCCTGCTCGTAATAACCGGCCCGGTTTTCTACCCCCAATGTTTCAGCCACGGTGATTTGCACATGGTCAATATAGCGCCGATTCCATATGGGTTCAAAAATCGCATTAGCAAAGCGAAGAATAAAAATGTTTTGTACAGTTTCCTTACCGAGATAGTGATCAATCCGATAAATCTGCTCTTCACTCAGCCATTGATGCAGAGCACTATCCAGCTTGCGACTGCTGGCCAGATCATGTCCAAAAGGCTTTTCCACAACCACTCGCGCCCAGCGCCCCGACTCTTGGCTGGTAAGACCGGCCAGCCCCAGACCTGACACAATTGTTGTATATAAACTGGGCGGAGTAGCCAGATAGTAGAGACAGTTACCTGCTGTCCACTCCTGTTCAGACAGCTCAGTCAACCGCTCAGATAGTCGCTTGTATAACGCGTTATCTTCATAACTGCCAGAAAGATAATATACATGCTTGAGGAACTCTTCCGCCGCTCCGGCGGTTACCTCTCGGCTCAATAGATACTGGCGGAAGCTGTCTCGAAACACCTGATCGTCAAGCTCGCTGCGGGCGCAGCCAAGGATAAAGAAGGTTTCTGGCAATAAACGGCGCTGAAATTGTTCAAATAAGGCGGGAACCAATTTTCGATGAGTTAAATCGCCGGACGCGCCAAAAATCACTACTCCGCAGGGGTCAGGCTTGACTTCAATGCAGAGTTCTTCCCTTGCGTCATCGCAGACAAAAAACCGTGATAAATCATCCATTTTCAACACCTCAATTTATTCACTATGTCTAGTCTGGCCACGGTTGCGGCTAACAGACAAAGCCGCGCCAGATAATGAAAACAATGATCCGGTTAATAGGGCCGCCCGATAACCGGCAATGATCGATGCCTGGTCACCTTGATGCAGCATTCCTTGCCGTACAGACTCAAAAATAGTCACAGCGATGGCAATTCCCAACACCATGCCTAAATTACGCACAAGCGCATTGATCCCGCCCGCCACGCCGACCTTATTGCGAGGGACTGAACTCATCACACTGTTGTTATTCGGCGATTGAAAAATCCCATTACCTAGACCAAGAAGAGCCTGTCCAATGGCAACTTGCCAAATAGACGACTGTTCTGTTAGTCCGGCTTGTAACCAAAGACCAGCGGTAAGCACCAGTAAGCCGACCGTGGTTAGAACTGCCGGATTGGCTCTCTCAGACAATCGCCCGCTGACCGGAGCGCTTAACGCCATGACCAAAGGAAACGGAGTCAGCAGTAGGCCGATTAATGAGGGACTGAGCGAAAGTACGGAATCTAAAAAGAATGGTAACAAAAAGACATTCGAAAATCCTGCCATAAATGAAAGCATTCCAGACAGAATGCCGGTAGAAAACGGCCAGCGTTTGAATAATGAGAGGTCAAGCATCGGATAATCTGTTTTACGTTGATGGGTAATGAATAACCAAAATGCAATAACTGCAAATGTCAACCCGCCGGAAATCGTTAGTGAGAGCCAGCCCCTGCTTTGACCCAAACTGACTGAAAGCAACAGCGCGGTCATCGCTAAGCCAAATAGCCCAGCGCCAACACTGTCAAACGGTTCGCTATGTTTGCCTGCTTCATCCGGCAGCAGCATCCAGGCAAACACCGCCCCTGCCAAGCCGATAGGAAGATTAATCGTAAAAACCGATTCCCAGCCAAATGCGCCAACAAGTATGCCGCCTAGCGCCGGTCCAGTCATTGAGCCTAGTGCGACCACGGTTCCACTCATGCCAAGCGCTTGCCCCCGCCCTTCCGGCGGAAACGCCAATGTAATGATCGCCGGTGCATTGGCCATCAGCATTGCTGCCCCAACGGCCTGAGTTACTCGCGCTGCAATCAGCTGGACTATTCCGGCAGAGACTGCGCACAGCGCTGATCCTGCTGTGAAGATTAAGAAACCAAAAGAGTATACCTTCCTCCGTCCAATCATATCGCCTAGTCTGCCGAAAGGCAGTAGCAGACTGGTAATTGCCAACAGATACGCAGTGACCACCCATTGCGCCAAATCTATACTTGCTGATAGTTCAGCAGCTAGAGTCGGCATGGCTACATTCACAATACTACTGTCTAGAGTAGACATAAATGTGCCGACAGCGGTTACCGCAAACACCAACCAACGCCTAGCGGCAATATCAGTATGCTCCATCGGTGAAACCTCCAGGGAAAAGTATGGTAACTATTCGTTTTTGGATGGAGAAAACCCTTTTCTAGTGTGTTCACAGACTAAGTTGGTTAGACGTAAGAAAAACTGCTAACGGCGGTCTTTGGGAGAAAAGAAGTATAACACAAAGATCGCAAGAGTCAAAGAGCGCAAAGGGAATTACCATTTCACAGAGGTCACAGAGTGATAAAGAGGAACTTATTTATTCCTCCGCCGCTGTGTCCTCTGTGTGACCTCAGGTTCCTCTGTGGAAAAACGTCCTCCGTTGCACTAGCACTATACTTTCTAGACGTTACAAAAAGACTTGCGAGTTGTATCTCGCAAGTCTCTAGGTCGTTGTATCATTTCAAAACGGCAGTTTCGCAAACATATCATCCATCGCTGCTTCGATACCAGCACCGATGGCGACTCTTTCTTTCACCCCTGGACCAAACCGTGAGGCTCTCAGTTTTTCCTGTTTTTCAATACGCAGACTAATAAAGTTATTATCAGATACCGATAATGCTTTAGCATAAATACTAACACTGCCGATTGTATAGGAATAAAACCATGAGTAGCGCCGGTTCGCTTGAATTCTCGCAAAGTCCATGGCTAATACCGCGTCTGCGCCGGTAGCACGGGCCAGAGCCAGTAAAACATCTTTTTCCGGCAGCAACATGGGAGTCGCATCATAACCACTTTTTGCCAGAAAATCTGCAACTTCCCCGGGAGGCACCATCACATAATTACCTGATTGAAAATAGCCCTCCAACTTGCTGGCAATCGTCGCATCAACTACAGAGCGGTTTTCGCCAGACGAATTAATATATGGCACTACGGCGACTCTGACCGGCTCAGCAGCGGCGAGCTGAGGATGGCTGATCGCAAAGCCTGCAAACATTATCAAAAACAGAAGCAGCTTGATCAAAACCGTTCTGCGAAAAGCCATATCTGACTACACCTTCCCTCTAAACAATAGATAGAATCAGGATTCGCGAAAAAAGACTAAAGTCCTGCCAAAGGCAAGACAAAAAAGGAAAACGTCAAACCGGGGTAGGACGATAGCACTAACTTTACTAGCCGCACTAGCCCCACAACGGACATTTTTTTGTAATTGTACTCACGTCGTGGCGATCGTGGCGCTCGTGCTAAATTCTCCCTCCCTGTTCACTGTCCAACAAAGAACGTCCCGGCGTGATAAGCAGCCATGCCTAATATCAGTGAGAAGACCAGATTGCCGACAATCGAAATGATTGCCACTCGCCAGCTGTTAGTTTCTTGACGCATCATGAAGATCGTTGTCAAACACGGAGTGTAAATCATATAAACTAGTAAAAAGGTAAACGCTGACACCGGATCAATCGCTGACTTAAGAACTTCCGCTAAACCGGCTGAACTGTCAGAGGCATGATAAAGTATGCCTAAAGCGCCTAGCGCTGTTTCTTTTGCCGAGAAGCCAAGAATGAGCGCCACAATTAATTGCCAATTCAAGCCCATCAACGCGCCTAACGGTTCAAGCGCCAAGCCAATGCGGGCGATATAGGTTTCGCTAAATGGACCAGCCGGGTAGTTTGACAGATACCACACAACCACAGACGAAATCACAACTACATTCTTAATCCGCCGTAAAAAATGCAGAGTTCGTTGACCAGTTAATAGAAGAAGATTACGCCACTGCGGCAACTGGTAAGGAGGGACCTCCATCAAAAACGTGCCTTGTTCTTCCGCAACAATAAACCAGCGTACCAGATGGGCTACAGACGCCATCAGCAATATGCTAATGGCAAGTAACGCCAACATCACCAGTGTTGCTTTGGTGGAATCAAAAAATGCCGATACCAAAAATACCATGACGCCAAGCCTGGCTGAACAGGGTGCATAAGCACTAGCCAGAATGGCAACCGTCCGATCATATTTTCCAGTCAAAATCCTCGCTGCTAGAATACCGTTAACATTGCAAGTGCAACCAACAACCAGCGGGATAAATATTTTCCCGTTTAACCCAAAAGCCGTCATCACCCGGTCAGTGAGAAATGCAACCCTGCTGATATAGCCGCTGCCCTGAATCAGGTTGTATAAAAAAAAGAAAAAGACCATCTGCGGCAAAAATCCCAGAGTAGAACCCACACCTTTAATCACACCGTCTGCCAACAAGCTCACCAGAGAGTCCGGAAAACCCCATTGCGGCAAAACAACATGCAACCAAACACCAAAGTCGTCAAACCAACCGCTGACTAAAGCGGATAAGGGGCGAGTTAAATCAAAGGTTATGTAAAACATGAAGCCGAATAGCAACAACATAATGGGGACTCCCAACCAGGGATGTAATGCCCAGTGGTCAATCCTGTCTGACCAGGTTGCTTTACGATTCAGCTTTTGGATGCACCCTGCTGCTAAGGTTTCAGCCGCTTGGTGACGGGCGCTGATTATCTCCATCTGCAAAGTTTCATCACTCAACGCTAATTGGTTTAGAACTTCGCCACGGTTACTATCTAGCTGACTCTGAAGTACAGCTTGTTCAACCGATTGCGGATATTGCACTGAATATCCTGACTGGTATGGTTTTACTGCGGTTTCCTGTACAACCGAGAGTAATAACGGTTTATCCAACAGCTCGCCTTTTGTCAGCACCCTAACCCCTAATTGTTTTTCCAGGCTCCGACTGTCAATAACAATGCCTGCTTGTAGCGCAGACTCCATTTTATTAATCAGCACCATGCAACGCTGAAATCGTTCAAGTGCTTCTAGTACCAAATACAACCCGTGTTCAAGTTCTGTTGCACTAACCATCAGCAGTACCACATCTGGTGGCGACTCGCGGAAAAACTGGTTAACCATTATTTCTTCAGGGCTATAGCCACCTAAACCATAGACTCCCGGCAAATCATGAAAAGACACTGTTCCGTCTGGCATGGGGACAGAAAGTGTGCATATCTGAGTCGTCTGCCCACACCAGTTACCGACCTCTTGTTTACCACCGGTGAGGGTGTTGAACAAAGCGCTTTTCCCAACATTGGGATTACCCAAAAGGGCGACAGATAAATCCATAGTCATCACCTAGCAGCTAGCTTGACGCAGCAGATACAACAATATAGCGACATTCTTCCTGCCTGAGCGCAATGCGATAGCCTCTCACTTGTATCTCCACCGGATCGGAAAAGGGTGCCCGGCGAATAACTTTTACTTTCGCTCCCGGTACAATCCCCATCTGCAACATACGTGCTCTGAGCATTCCCTCACCGCCCACAGAGGTTACTTGCCACGACGAGTTGGTTTCAGCTTGATCTAAAGATACTTGCCGGTTCAAAGCGCCACCTCCGCGTTGATAATGATAAACATTATCACTTTTTCTCACTATCTATTTTACCCCAAACAGGTAAAAGAATAAAGAATATATTAACACACCACGCGGCTAAAGAGTGTAGGTTGCTTGGATAAAAAGAGCAGTCCTCGACTTCGAGAACTGCTTAGATAATAAAAACGCTATACCGATTTTCAGGGTACAGGAAAACATTTAACGCAATGCGCGCTATAAGGCGCAAGCGGCGCAAAGAAATAAAAGCAATTTACTAAATTGCCGTATTGCGACACTTGCGGGCTTCGTGGCGCTAATGCTCTATTTCATAATGAGTGAAGTTAGACTTCGAAAAACTTTTTCTTAGCAGTTAAGTACTTATGCCAAGCATGCAGTAACAATGACATACCAATCACGCCATAGGCTATGAACACACGGAAGAATTCGCCGATTTGCGCATCACCAAACAAATTATTGCCGGCTTGCGGTGAGGCGATAAACAACAAATGGAATAACACTGTGCCGATTATCGCGTCACTGATGGTCGCCTTAGTCACGGTTGCTCCGCCAATCAGCAGTGCGGCAATGGCAAACATGCCTACCTGTTCGTGGCTGGCATAGGTATTTAAGGTGCCGATGTTTTGCAAAAAGATAATTTGGCCCCAGGCCGCCAGCACAGTAGAAATAGTAATGGCAATAATTCTGACTTTGTCGGTGCTGATGCCAGCAATTTGGGCGATATGTAAGTCTTGGCCTAACGACCGGAACTCTTGCCCTAGCTTAGTGGTAACGATAAACCGAGTCGCCCAGCATAAAACGCCAATAACAAGAAAGGTTACTACTGGCACTTCGATCCCCATCACGTTGAAATAGAGAAACCGGTCGATCGAGTATTGCATGAATTTTAGATCAAGAGCATTCTTTAGGCCAACGCCGCCTTTGAGAATAATCTCCTGATTGACCACCGGTATCAGCGTCCCCATGAATAGCAAGAAGACCAGTTGATAGATACCGTTGGCGAAAAAGCCTAGAATCATGCTTGTGATCATTTCCCTGCCCTTGGTTTTATTGAGCGTGATCCCCGTTAAATAGCCAAACAGAAGCGCAAATGGCATCGAAAATAGCGCCGCGACCAGAAAGCCAGGGAATCCACCGATATCCCATATCTTGACCGCAATGATGCCGATTTGTCCAGCCATCGCACCGATAACGAGCGCGAAGTTTAGGCCCATGCCTGCTAAGACAGGAATGATCAGTGAAAGCACGAGGAACAGGTTGCGGGATAAACGGACCACCAGCTCATTAATCACAAACTCTGTCGGCAAATCAGCTGCAATGACTGTCATCAGGCACATTGCCGCGAACGCCAAGGGCACCGGGTGTTTTGTAACTAGATTCCGCAGGGGATTTGCCGGCTTGACCTGATCTTGTTTTGCAGCTAGTCCTGTATTCATCAGTGACCGCCCCCTACCTTCGTTAAAGCGTACAAGATAACGCCGTTACTGACTATGATCCGAATAACTTCAGACAAATTGCCGACAGGCAATAAATCATTAATAACCGGCAGCGAAATCGTCAGCAATGCCTGGAACAGAATCGCTCCCGAAATGACATGCGAAATAGTTGCCTTTTTAGCGGTCGCGCCGCCGATCAGAATGGCGGCTGTCGCCGCAAAGGGCATCATCAACGGCGCCTGATATAGCTGCAAGAAGCCAAAGCTTTGCGCATAAACGAGTATGCCGATTCCCCCCAGTGAAGTCGAAAGAATCGTGCCAATCATGCGCTGCCGGTTGACGTTTATCCCTGATGCTGTTGCGAATTTGGCATTATCACCAGCCGCCATCATTGCCATACCGGTTTTTGACCGTAGGAACAACCAGATAAAGAAACAGAACAAGGCAAAGAACAATAACGCGCCCGTCGGTATTTTCGAACCAAAGAAGGGGATAGCCATCCAGCTGTCAAGAACCTTCGCAAATCGTCCAGATAGAGCAATCGTACTGCGTAGTCCTGAACCGCCAATCGCCCAGACCATTTCGGGACTGGTGAACGGAATTGCCATCCAGCCGATCGACATCAGTGAAACAATCGAAAAGCCTACATAGGTGCCTACCGTCATTTCATCGCCTTTGACTTTATTGAGCAGCCAACCATAGAGATAACCAACAACTATCGACATCGGCAAGGACATAAGCATCGCCCAGACGAATGCCGTCATCCCGCGAAGATCGAGTTCAATACTGATACAGCCAGCCAGAAGTCCGGTGATAATTCCTAGTGAAAGGCCAAAGTTGATCCCAGTTCCGCTGACAATGCTCGGCACCATTGCCAGTACCAAAATTCCGTTCATCGCAATCCGGACTAACGAGTCAGTAAACATAGCTGCAATGTCCTGTTTCAGCATGACAGCCAAAGCAACTAATAGCAGTAGGAATAGCGTTATGCAAACTTTAGGAAAACCGTATTTGTCTGTCGTCTTCTGCCACAAATTAGTCATTGTTATACGGCCTCCCTACTGTGTTGCTGATATTTTCCTGCCATAGCTAAGCCGTAATCCAGATCAGGCGCTGTTGGACTAAGTATTGTTTCTAACCGTCCCTCATAAACAATCGCAATACGGTCACAGATCGAACGCAGCTCGCCAAGCTCACTGGAGGTGACCACAATCGTCATACCTAGGTCACGGTTCAATTTAACCAGTAAATCGAGCACCAGCTTTTTGGCGCCAATGTCAATACCGCGCGTTGGCTCTGACACAAACAAGATTTCAGGTTCTAAGGTCAGCGCCCTCGCAATACAAACTTTCTGCTGGTTGCCGCCGCTCAATCTTCGGGTCAACTGAGTAGGTCCAGTGCAACGGATGTCCAAGTCCTGGATAAGTTTAAGGGCATGTTTACGAATATGCGCACTGTCAGCCATCTTAATGACATGAATACCAAGCAGCGGCTTGAGGAATTTTTCTTGTATCTGCATTGCTGTCATAACAATATTTGTTTCGATCGAGTTATCAAGAAGCAGACCAACTCCTCGCCGGTCCTCGGACACAAAAGCCAGTTTATTTTCAATTGCGTCACGCGGGGTGTTCATTTTCATGACTACCCCATCTTTGAGCAACTCACCCTGCGCCGGGTATAAGCCCATAATACCATTGGCTATACCGATTTTCCCTTGACCAGCCAAACCGCCAATACCGATGATTTCGCCTTTCTTTATATCAAGCGATATATTTTTAACAACTTCACCAGGCATGTTTACGCTCATATTTCGGACAGAAAGAGCGACTGCTTCCTCTTGCTGAGCTTCTTTAGTCGCTTGGTTCATGTGTTCAATTTTCCGCCCGACCATCATCTCTGCAATTTTTTCAATCGTCGCATCTTGCTGAGTCATAAAGCCAACTTTTTCGCCATCCCGTAAAACAGTTATGCTGTCAGCTACCGCTAGCACTTCATCCAACCGGTGAGTAATAAATAGTATCGCGATGCCATGAGCCGCTAGTTTCTTCATGACAGCCAATAGCTTGTCTGCTTCACTTTCTGTCAACACAGCAGTCGGTTCATCAAAGACCAGCAATTTAATATTCTCTTTATCGATTTCACGGGCAATCTCGACAAATTGCATATAGCCAACTGGCAAACCGGCAATAGGCAGCCATTCGTCAACATTCATCCCCAAAGAATCTAGCGCTTTTTTTGCGTCTTTTCCCATGGCCGCCATATCCAAAGTCTGCAGTTTAGATGATCCCATCAGTTTACTGACTGTATTGTGTTTAGTCACTTCTCGGTTCAGTTTAATGTTTTCAGTGATACTGAAGCCAGGCAGCAACATAAACTCTTGATGTACCATACCGATACCTAGTTCCAACGCTGCCCGTGGTGATTTAATTTCAGTAGGAGAGCCATCAAATACTACTTCGCCTTTGATGCCGCCTGTACTGTAAATAACCGGCATACCAAATAAGATATTCATCAGAGTGGATTTTCCAGCGCCGTTTTCACCAACAAGTGCGTGAATCTCACCCTGCTTGACAGTGAGACTCACACCTTTAAGTACTCTGTTACCAAAATATTCTTTCTCTATGTTGTGCATTTCGAGAATGTTTTCCGCAGCCATCGTTATCCCCCCGTGTGAACTTGGCAGACATATAGTAAGGTTGCTTGCAAGAAGCAACCTTACTAATTCTGTCCTACTGCCGATTAGTAAATGATGTATTCAGATAGCACCATGTAGAAGTTGTCAAACTTGACGTCTTTACCGGCTTTATCTTTGCCAGAGTATGTAGTAGCAGTAATCGGGGTGCCAGCGATATCGTTCAGTTTCTTCACGAGGGCGTCTTTATCATTTTTTGTTTTAATTTTGCCGTCGATCCAGTCTTTAGCATATTCAGCGCCAGCTTCAACGAACAGCATGTTAATCTTAACAGGCCAAGTCGCAAATTTTCCGCTGCCGCCTTTTTCTTTGATTGCAGCTTTAATTTGATCGTTGATATAGGCCATGTCGCCAGCTTTTTCCTTCGGAATCTTAATGCCTAGAGCGCCCGGATAGCCATGGAACGGGCTGGGGCAGCACTGTTGAGCATAGATTGCGCCAGTTTCGAGAGTCGCCTTAATGAGCGGTTCTTGCATTGCACAGTTAGTGCTGAAGAAGTTGACTTTCTTGCCAAATTCTTTTACTTTGCGGGGAACGTCTTCAAGAATAAACTGTTGTGCGCCGGGAACGCCTGCGTCGCCAAGGGGATCGGGAGCAGTAGCGTCAATGAATTTCAGACCAAGCTTTTCACTTTCCTGTTTCATGATGTCCCGTCTTGCTGCCAGCATCGGATAGGACATATGGCGCGGGAAAGAGTAGTGAACGATAGTATCTGCGCCCATTTTCTTGGCTTGGGCTGGAATGGTGCGACCCATGGCTAGCTCATCAGCTTGGAGAACAATGTCAGCCTTTCTGCCAATCATGTCAGGATCTTCGGCAGGTACGCCACCAATCAGCAGAATGTCAGGCCGTTTCTCTCTGACTTTTTCAAAGCCGGCTGCAGCACCTGGGACGGCTTGAACCATAACAATTGCTTTTACATCAGGGTCGGCTGCGAACGCCAGCAGGTTGGAAATTGTAGTTTCTTGCTCTTTCATAAAGTTGTCAGGATAGGTTTTCATGAGAATGACATCTTTGCCATACTTTTGAACCATTTTTTCTGCGGCACGGATTTCTTCCTCATTTTGTGCAACAGTACCGGTAATGATGCCAATCTTCGCTTTTTTCTTCGGTGCTTCAGTAGGAGTTGACGATTTTCCGCAGCCAACAAGGCCCAGCATTAAGATCGCGGCCACTAACAGGGCTACCCATTTTTTCAACACAAATCCCCCCACGAAATTATTATTTAGAAGAAAGAATACATTCTTTCTTTCTAAACACAGAAAGAATCCAACTTGTTCACCACACAAATACATGAGCGAAGATTATTAACTCCCTTCTTAATTATAAACGTTTCTTAATTGTAGTCAATATACTAATCAATTCTTAAGATTCCATCAATTTGTTGAATATTGTCGTAAAAATGGCAAAAAAATAGTTCTGCCGACTTTTTGGTCGACAGAACTCGATATTACTTAATCTATTTGTCTTTCTAATTGATGTCCATTATCATACGCCTTGTCGCCAGGGAATCAGTTTCTTCTCGATCCAATTCAATCCATGGTTAAAAAGTACGCCTAAAAAAGACAACGTCAAAACACCGACCATTAATTTAGTTGTAAGCATTAAATCACCATAATGCAAAATCATAGCCCCTAAGCCTTCTTTGGCAGCAATCATCTCTGCAGCGACCAAAAGCAGCAACGATGTCCCGGCTGCGAGCTTCAGCCCTGCGAAAATCACCGGCAATGCTGCCGGCAATATCACTTTGCGGATTAAATTGACACGTCCTGTCCGGAAGCTGACCGCCACCTTTACCAGTAGCGGATCAACATTTTTTACTCCTGAGTAGGTATTGATGACAACTGGGAAGAAAACGCCTAAGCTGATAATCGTGATCTTGGATAGTTCGCCGATGCCCAACCAAAGGATAATTAACGGAAGCAGCGCAATTTTTGGCACCGGGTAGAGAGCATGAATGATGGGATTGCCCACCGCCTCAGCCAGCCGGGAAAAGCCTGTTGCCAGGCCAATGAGGATACCGGCAGCGCTGCCAAGGATAAATCCGGCTGCAATTCGGACCAGGCTCGCCTTAGCATTCACCAGAATCTCGCCACTGACAGTCATCTCAAAGCCTGTAACTACAATCGCCGACGGAGATGGCAGATATAGCGCCGACACCAAGCCACTGCGGCAAAGCAGTTCCCAAATCCCCAGAATCAATAGTATTGAGACAGGAGTGACCCACAGTGGCTGTGGTGAGGCAAGAAAAGCTAGACGGTCAATTACTGTTCTCCGATAGGTTGTTGACTGCATCAGCTAATCCCCTCCCGCAAGGCATCCTCTGCATCTTTGCGGATCAAGCCCCATATTTTATCAGCATATTCAGCAAACTGGGCGCTGTACGCCGCTGATCCCCGTTCCCGTTTTGGCATTTCAATCGAGATGATGCGGATGATCCGGCCAGGTCGGCGCGATAGCACGACTACCCTGTCAGCTAGATAAACCGCTTCTTGAATATTGTGTGTAACATAGAGAGTGCTCAACCGGGTCTTATGCCAAATATCAAGCAATTCCTCTTGCATCAGTGTTCGCGTCTGGGCATCAAGCGCCGAAAACGGCTCATCCATCAGCAATACATCCGGTTCTATCGCCAGTGCCCGGGCAATACCTACCCGTTGGCGCATACCGCCGGATAACTGGTGAGGATAGCTCTGTTCGAAACCGTTAAGCCCAACTAGTGTCATATACCGGGAAAGACGCTTAGCCTGTTCTTCAGCTGATAGCCCTAGTTCTTCCAAGCCAAATGCAATGTTTTGTGAAACGGTACGCCAGGGGAACAGACCAATTTCCTGAAAGACGACACCAATTGCAGGATCCCGGTCTTCAGTCAAACCTTCGACATAGATGCTTCCTGAACTAGGGCTGAGCAATCCGCCTACCATATTAAGCAGGGTGGATTTACCACAACCGGAAGGGCCAACCAAGACAACAAATTCCTCAGGATTGATTGTCAGATTGATCTGATCAAGCGCTGTTAACGACTCGCCGTTAGTACCTGGATAAGTTTTTGTAACATCTTCAATTACAATTCTCATTCTGTCTATTTCACCTGCCGCAACGCTTCCTCAAACAGAGCGGTATCTGCGACTTGCTTCGCATCGACAGCTTTCTCAATCATCTTGTTCTTTAAATACCAGTCAATCTGAACCGCAATATCCTGTGAAAGAAGTTTGCCATCCCGATCCATGTATGGCAATCCGATTTTGATATCCTCTACCGGTGCACCAGTGTACTTGGCAATGATTTGAACCACTTCGTCAAAGTTCTTGCCAGGGACAAGTTTACCATTCTCCTTGACTAACGCAGCATCATAGTAGTAGCGGCTGGATTTGATATAGCCTTTTAAGAAGCGAACAGCAGCGTCTTTATCTTGCGTCAAGTTAGGGGAGAAAAATAGCCCTGACGTCTGATAATCGATCACATCACCAACTTGAACAAGCACTTTGCCATAACCGGCTTTTTCCACTTTCGTAATGTTCGGTTCATTGAGGATAACTGCATCGACTTGTTTGCTTTCCAAACTAGCCATCAACGAGCTGAGTTTGCCGAGTGGAACCAGTTCGATGTCTTTTAGTGATAAGCCTTTGGCCTCCAAGAGACGGCCAATCATATAATGAAAGGTTGAGCCGGTTTGCGTGATGCCGACACGCTTACCTTTCAATTGCTCAATACTTCTAACTCCGCTTTGATACAAATCTGTGGTCACCAAGACCGCAGAGGAAGAATAGCCCTTCTGCTCACGGCCTTTATCAGCAACAATTGAAAGTTTCTGACCACCTGACACCATATTAAACAAACTGGCGGTAATGCCGGTAGCCCCGATGTCAACCTTGTTCGATGCTGTCGCAACTGCAATCGGATGCGCTGCCTCAAACCATTGCACATCAAGATCGATCCCTTGTTCTTTAAAGAAACCTTTTTCGATACCGATAAACAGTGGCGCGGAACTGGTCAGTTTCAACATGGCTAAACTGAGCTTCTTCGCTTCCGGCGATTTGGGAGCCGCTGGCGGCACCTGTTTGCCGCAGCCAGAAGCAAGCAACGATACTAGCAAAATTCCGATTAATAAACAAACCCACTTTTTCATACAAAACCCTCCTACCATTCTACAATTATTACATTAATGATTATTGTATACATTATTCTGCAGCAAGTTAACAATTCCTTTTTAGCTATAGTATTTTACACCTGCTGCAAAAAGTTTCTGATCTTTTTCTCCTGGCACGTTTGCACCAATAAATCGACCAACCCGCTCTGAGTGACCCATTTTACCCAAGACACGGCCATCAGGGCTGGTTATTGCTTCAACTGCCCAAAGCGAGCCATTAGGATTAAACAGGCTATCGTGGGACGGATTGCCGTCAAAGTCAACATATTGTGTCGCAACCTGCCCAGAAATCATCAACGAATCCAGCTCAGCCTCTGTAGCGACAAATCGGCCTTCGCCATGCGATACAGCAATAGAGTGAATGTCGCCAAGATTGGTATTTGACAGCCAAGGAGAGAGTGTTGACACCACCCGTGTGCTGACTACGCGGGAAACATGTCGACCAATCGTGTTATACGTCAAAGTCGGCATATCCGGACGGGGATCGACAATATCGCCATAAGGGACAAGCCCCAGCTTAATCAGCGCCTGGAAACCATTGCAGATGCCCAGCATCAGACCATCACGCTGCTGTAGCAAAGCACGAACAGCTTCAGTTATACGAGGATTACGGAACATAACAGCGATGAATTTGCCTGAACCCTCTGGTTCGTCGCCAGCGCTGAAGCCGCCCGGCAGCATGATGATCTGTGACCGTTCAATTGCTTCCACCATACGAGTGACTGACTGTTCTACGTCCTGAGGAGTCAGGTTGCGAATGATCAGCGTTTCAACCAAGCCACCCGCTTTCGTAAATGCCTGCGCTGAATCGTCCTCACAATTAGTTCCCGGAAAAACGGGTATCAGGATGCGTGGCTTGGCAACTTTCAGCATTGGTCTAACGCCAGAAGACGATACCGGTTTTGCCAGCTTGGCTTGCCCCGGCGTTGGCTCGGTCTGAATCGGGAAAACGTCTGCAAGTGGTTTTGACCAACTGGCAAAAGCAACTTCCAGGGGAAGGGCTTCACTGTGGATACTAATTGCAGGCAGAGCAGTCGTCCTACCGATAACAGAATACTCCACATCACCAAACAGGCCTGGCAAATCGGCAGTCTCCGGTAATTCCAGCAGAATGGAACCATAATCCGGCGCGAAGAGCGAGGCATTATCCATCTGCTGCGTAAACGCAAGCCCGATACGGTTACCAAAGCACATTTTGCTCACCGCTGCGGCAATGCCACCAATTCGGATAGTCTGAGCCGCTCGAACCAAACCGCGTCCGATGAGTTCATGTGTCATCGCCAAATTGCGAATCAGAATCTGGAAGTCAGGAATCTCATCTTCATTTCTCGGTACTGATAACAGGACAACTTGACTGCCTGCTACTTTAAAATCAGGTGAAATCAAACGTGATGCATCGGCCACAGTAACAGCAAAGGCGATTAAGGTTGGCGGCACATTGATATCCTGAAACGATCCCGACATACTGTCTTTGCCGCCAATAGCCGGAATTTCTAGACGCTTTTGCGCATAATAGGCGCCAAGCAAGGCGCTGAATGGTTTTCCCCAACTAACTCGGTTTGTTCCTAGTTTTTCAAAGTACTCTTGTAGTGACATTCGAATTCGCCGATAATCTCCACCCATGGCAGCGATCTTTGCCACTGCCTCAACAACCGCGAACAGTGCTCCATGAAACGGACTCCACTTGGCAATGCGAGGATTGTATCCGTAAGACATCAACGTTGCGGTTGTCGTTTCTCCGCCTAGAACGGGAATCTTCGCCGCCATCCCTTCAGCAGGAGTATCCTGGCAGCGCCCGCTTAAGGGCAGAAGAACCGTACCTGAGCCAATCGTGCTGTCAAAGCGTTCGGTCATGCCGCGCTGGCTGCAGACATTTAAATCAGATAGGGTCTCAAGCCAAGTATCCTGCCAGCTTTTTTCGGCAGCACTCTCAACGGAAGCAGTAAAGTAGCTCGCCGCCGGGTTGGGTTGCGCCACTGTTACCTGGGCTGATTGTTGCACACCGCTGGTATCGAGAAAATCTCTACTAATGTCGACAATCGCCTGGCCGCGCCATCGCATAATCAGTCGGCGGCTGCCGGTAACGCTGGCAACCTGAGTTGCTTCCAGATTTTCCTGTTTGGCATACTCCACAAAGCCTGCTACATCTGAGGCGGCTACCACTACCGCCATCCGTTCTTGCGACTCAGAAATCGCCAGCTCAGTTCCATCCAAGCCTTTATATTTTTTCGGAATTTCGTCAAGCTGAATCTCGAGGCCATCAGCCAACTCGCCAATGGCAACAGATACACCACCTGCCCCGAAATCGTTAGATTTCTTGATCATAGTGCTAACTGCCGGATTGCGAAACAATCGCTGAATCTTGCGTTCAGTCACAGGATTACCTTTTTGAACCTCAGCACCACAGGTTTCCAGGGATTCTTCTGTATGCTCTTTTGATGAGCCGGTTGCCCCGCCACAGCCATCCCGGCCAGTGCGGCCGCCGATAAGCAGGACGGCGTCACCTGCCTCTGGCTTGTCCCGGCGGACATGAGCTTGTGGAGCCGCTCCAATGACAGCACCCACCTCCATGCGTTTGGCAACAAACCCTTCGTCATAGATCTCAGCGACTTGTCCGGTCGCCAATCCGATCTGGTTGCCGTAAGAGCTATAGCCCGCCCATGCACCGAGGGTAATTTTGCGTTGCGGCAGCTTGCCAGGCAGAGTTTGATCCATTGGTGTTCTCGGGTCACCGCTGCCACTTACCCGCATCGCCTGATACACATAAGACCTGCCGGATAGAGGATCGCGAATCGCACCGCCTAAACAGGTGGCTGCGCCGCCAAATGGTTCAATCTCTGTAGGATGGTTGTGGGTTTCATTCTTAAACATGACTAACCAAGGCTCGGTCTGAGGTCCTTGTCCATAGTCAACTTCCACACTAGTGACAATGCTGCAAGCGTTAATCTCGTCAGACTCATCCAAATCGTCTAACTTGCCAGCTCTTTTTAGTTCTTTCATCGCGATGACCGCAATATCCATCAAACTGACAGGGCGATTAGTTTGCCCGTAAACAGAGTCCCGTGCCGCCAAGTATTCTTGGTATGCATCCTGGACCGGTTGAGTGTATTTGCCTTCATCCAGAGAAACATCATTAATCTCAGTGAAGAAAGTAGTATGTCGGCAATGGTCTGACCAATAGGTATCAATCACACGTATTTCCGTTATAGTCGGATCTCGCTTTTCGGTTTCACGGAAGTAGACTTGACAAAAGCGCAAATCGTCCTCACTCATCGCTAACCCCAACGCTTGGTGGGTTTCGTGCAGCATCTCATCTGACTGCGCGATAAAGCCGGTCAACACAGCTACATCCGGCGGAGCGGCAACCTCTGTTGCCAATGTTTCTGGCTTTTCCATACTCGCCTCACGCGATTCAACCGGATTGATGCAATACGCCTTAACAGTAGCCAATTCTGCGTCTGCAATCACTCCGCTCAACACGACCACTTTTGCTGACAGCAGCATCGGCCGCTCCTGTTGGGTAAGTATCTGCAAACACTGTGCGGCAGAGTCTGCTCGCTGGTCATACTGTCCAGGAAGGTATTCCATGGCAAAAACCCGATCACTGGCTTTATACGGCAGTTCTTCCTGATAAAGCACATCTACAGAAGGCTCGGCAAAAACGGTAGTCAGACTTAATTGGTATGACTGCTCATCCAAACCAGCCACATCATAGCGATTGACCACTCTGACAGCTGATAGTCCTGTCAAGCCGAGGTGGGAGCGCAAATCCGCCAATAAATGTTGCGCTTCAATATTAAAACCCGGCCTTTTTTCGGTATATATACGTCTCACTTGTTGTTTCACTAGTAGTCTGCCTCCTCTGTGAATACCTTATATTTTCCCAAACCAGTGGATAAAATCCTCGCAAGATAATTCAGTCGCAGCGTTCCACTGTGATTTAGCGGGCTGACTGGGATAGTGGTAATCGCTGTTATACAGCCGCAATCCAGGATAGTTGTCTTCGTCTAATATGGCTTTATAAGAATCCCTACCCGCACATTCTTGAGCACCATTGCGGTATTCCACGCCATCCACAATATTTTTCAAGCTATAATAAATAGCTTCACTATAACACATCGGATGCGCCAGTACCGCAATGCCCCCTTGGATCCGCACTTGCGCGGCTAGATCATTAGGGCTGGTGTAAGGGGTATAGGCTAAAGGACGATGAATATTCAGTGCCAAAATATGAATCCACTCATTCTGAAAGTATAATTCACATTCACAGCCCGCAATTACCCGCAAAAGCGGCAGTTCTCGTTTAGCGTACTCCTGAGCCCAAAGGCCGGACAGCGCTAGGTCATGGTCAGTCACTGCGACTGCGTCGAGGCCGCGTTCAACAGCCATGTTAAGTACGCCTATAATATCTTCTTTATCTTTCTGGGTCAATACATCCGGATGCTGACTATCATAATAATAACGATGCGCTAGCGGATGAGTATGACAATCTATTCGCATGGGTTCCTCCTTGTTCACAGTTCATTGGTTCCAACAGCAATCGGATCTTTACCTAGCAGAGTTAAGGAGAAGCCTGCAATTAAATCCCTCGCGGCAACTGCCTCATTGCGTTTAATCAGTCCGGCTCGCCAGGCGAGATAGCCAACAATCGTTTCAGGGCTGATGCCTTGTTGGCGCAATGCTGTTAGCGAAAGAGCCTGATGCCGTTTGGAGAGGCGTTGTCCATCCTGGCCGCAAAGCAGGGGGACATGGGCAAAACTGGGCGGCGTCAGTTCGAGAACCTGATAAAGAAACAATTGTCTTGGCGTCGAGCCAAGCAAGTCCGCGCCACGCACTACTTGCGTAACCCCCATCAGCGCATCGTCTACAACTACTGCTAGCTGATAGGCATGTACTCCGTCAGAGCGCTGAACGACAAAATCACCAGAAACAGCTTGCAGATTTTGCTGATATGCGCCCTGGATATGGTCTACAAAAGAAAAGGTTCTGTTAGGGACGACAATCCGTCGGAGCGGCCGCCGTCCCTGTTCCAGCCAGGCTTGTCGTTCCTGCTCGGTGAGCAAGCGACAGGTTCCTGGATAACGCCACTCTGTTTCACCTGCATGTGGCGCCAGCGTAGGCGACGAGTGTAGTTGAGCCCGACTGCAAAAGCAAGAATAGATTAGCCCTTGCTCAGTTAACTTTCGGATAGCCTTATCATAGAGATGGCGGCGCTCATCCTGAGTATATGGCCCATAGGGGCCACCTATATCAGGCCCCTCATCCCAATCTAATCCCAGCCAGCGTAAATCAGTGATGATTTGGCTGGCATGCTCAGGCCGTGACCGGTCTGGGTCCAAGTCTTCTATTCTCAGGATCATCTCGCCGCCAGAATGACGAGCTGCCAGCCATGCGAGAAGCGCTGTCCAGGCATTACCTAGATGCATCTCTCCGCTTGGACTGGGAGCGAATCGTCCCCGCACTTGCCGCATAGTCATCGCCTTCCGTGATGTGAAACTGTGCTAAAATAGTCTTAACCTATATCATATCAAGTATTTAACTCTTTTTGCTAGTGACTTTCGAAAAAAGTATTTACAATATGATTAGAAACTTGATGTAAGATTTGGAGGAATATGATGAACCGAGCAATTTTTCTCGACCGTGACGGTACCATCAACCAAGACCGCGGCTATATTCACAAGCCAAGTGAATTTATCTTTGAATATCGCGCCATCGAGGCTATCTCCTTGCTAAACCAAGCCGGCTTCATAGTCATTGTTGTGTCCAACCAAGCGGGCATTGCCCACGGGCATTTCTCTGAACAGGCTGTTGACTGCCTGCACCAGTGGGTGTCTGGACAGTTAGCTTTGCACGGCGCCCGTATTGACGCTTTTTATTATTGCCCCCATCATCCCAACGGGCAAAGCCGTTACCGGACGAAGTGCGACTGTCGCAAACCCGCGCCAGGCATGCTGCTGAGGGCTGCAGCCGATTTCTCCATAGACCTTGCGGCCAGTTGGATGGTAGGAGATCATCGAAGTGATATGGAGGCGGGGACCGCCGCTGGCGTCACACCAGTGTTTGTACTGACCGGACACGGCAAGCAGGAATTGCCCCATATCGCCACCTCAACGCGTCAAGCTGAAAACCTGTACGAGGCAGTAACAAAACACATTCTAGTACTAGCCTAACAAACACGCAAAGCCGCCAACCCCAATCAGGGCGGCGGCTTTGTTAATTATTTAGCGTTTCGGACGCGGATCAGCACCGCGCATAAAATCAGGAATATCGAGACCAAATCGTCGCACCGGTTCAATCGGGCTTTTCTCTTTTAAGGGGTTTACAGGCATAACTGGCTGTCTAACCGGCTCAGACACTGCGCCAAAGCCAGTGGCGATAACAGTAACGCGCAGTTCTTCTCCTAAGCCTTCATCAATGGCGGCGCCAAAGATGATATTAGCTTCAGGATCAGCCGCATCAGTTATTCGGCCAGCCACCTCATTGACTTCCATAATCCCCATGTCCGGCCCGCCAGTTACATTAATGAGGACTCCACGCGCCCCTTCCATAGACGCTTCTAATAATGGGCTGCGAATGGCTGCCTCCGCCGCTTCAGCGACACGGTTCTCCCCAGCACCCCGACCGATGGTCATAATGGCTGAGCCAGTATTCTGCATAATGGTTCTAACATCAGCAAAGTCGCAGTTTATCAGTCCAGGAACAGCGATCAGGTCAGATATACCCTGCACGCCTTGGCGCAAAACATCATCAGCGATGGAGAAGGCCTCCAGCATTGTGGTCTTCTTACTAGCGATCTGCAGCAGCTTGTCATTGGGAATAGTAATGAGAGTATCAACTGCCTCGCGCAGTCGTTCCATGCCGCGAACAGCTTGCTGTTGCCGCTTGCGCCCTTCAAAGGTAAAAGGTCTAGTGACAACGCCTACAGTTAATGCTCCTGCATCGCGGGCGCACTGCGCAACAACAGGCGCAGCCCCGGTGCCTGTCCCACCGCCCATACCGGCGGTGATGAAGACCATATCGGCGCCTCGCACTGCTTTTAGTATATCCTCACGGCTTTCCTCAGCCGCTTTTTCCCCTACTTCTGGGTTCGCGCCCGCACCAAGCCCCTTTGTCAGTTTCTCACCAATTTGTATCCGATAGGGAGCTTGAGAAGACTGCAACGCCTGCGCGTCCGTGTTGACGACAATGAACTCTACATTCTTAACGCCAGCGTCAATCATACGGTTTACTGCATTATTTCCTCCACCGCCAACGCCGATTACTTTTATTACACAGAATGCGTTGTTTTGCACATCCAATTCCAGCATCGAACGCTCCTCCTTACTTTTATACAAGAAAACAGATTATATCTTTTCTATTATATCATATTCATAATACTATATAAACCATCTTCAAGGATACGGAAAAATTGAAAATAGGACTTTTTCACTAGAAAATTTGTAAAAAAGAATAAGAAGCGGCGAGTTTACCGCTTCTTAAATGATAGATATAGCAAACTTTCGGTTGTTATCGGATAATTCCAATTGAATTCAAAAATACAATAATCAACAGCGCAGGCGTAACATAGCGGATAACGAAAAAGAAAAGAGTAATAATCCCTTCTTGATGCAATGTGCCGCCATTGGAAAACTCTTTTTCGATATCCGCCTTACTAACAGAATAACCAATCAAAACAGCAATCATGAGACCACCCAGCGGCAACATGATATTTGATGACAGATAATCGAACCAATCAAAGAAGCCTTTGCCACCAAAGGTAATGTGGCCAAGCAGACTCGATTTATCTGCTGACAACGATGCTAATACGCCAAAGGCAAGGATGATAATCCCAGTAAGGATAGCCGCACTCCTACGGGTATACCCTTTTTCCTCAACAAAGTAGGCCACCGGCACTTCCACCAAGGAGAGCATGGCAGTTGTCGCCGCAATAGAGGTAAGAAAGAAGAACGCAATCAACAGAAGATTACCCAGCGGCATTTGCGAGAAAACTAAAGGAATTGTCATAAACAACAAACCAGGGCCAGCGCCGGGTTCCATGCCAAATGAGAATACTGTCGGGAATATAGCAATGCCAGCCAATAAAGATACCAAGGTGTCTGCGGTCGCAACTTTAGCCGCCGTGCGGAACAAATTGTTATCATGGGTAAAATAGCTTGCATAGGTTGTCATGGTGCCCATTCCCAACGATAGCTTAAAAAAGGCCAAGCCTAGTGCTGTCAGAATAACCGGCGCAGTCAGTTTGCTGAAATCAACATGGAATAAGAATTGCAGTCCTTCGCTTGCACCAGGTAAGGTAATCGCCCGTAAATCGCAAATCAGTATGAGCAAGAACAAGACAGGCATCAAGGTCTTTGTCATCTTTTCAATACCTTTTTGCACTCCTGCAGCCACTATAGCGCAGACAACGATGAGAACAATAACTTGCCAGATGATCGGCGAATAGGGTCCAACTACAGTCGCGCCAAATTGCGCCTTGGCTGTTTCCAGTGTAACCCCGATAAAATCGCCTTTAAGCGCCTTGAATAAGTAATAGTAAACCCAACCGGCTACACAACTGTAGAAGAACATAATAAAGTATGCGGATCCAACCCCCATTGTACCAATATGCTTCCAGACAGGACCGGGTTTGATTTGCTGATAGGCGCCGAAAGCATTTTTGCGGGTCTTGCGCCCTGCATAGAACTCACAGAGCATGACAGGAATGCCGACAAGCAAAATACAAAGAAAGTACACCAGCAGGAAAGCGCCGCCCCCATTTTCTCCTGTCAGATAAGGGAACTTCCAAATGTTCCCTAAGCCGACAGCTGAACCTAGTGTGGCGAAGAAAACTGCTAGCCCGGATGAAAAGGTTTCTCTTGATTTCCCTTGCAAAAATCTCCACTCCTCATTCTCTATTTACAACTCAAAAATACTCATTAATAAAGTTATCGCAACGGGGAAATAGCTGAGCAAGGGCTTCAATAGCTCCCGCCGAACCGGTCAGTTCACCATGCCGAACCAATTCGTCAGCAGTCAGACGACCGAAAACCAGTTGAGTAAACGCCCCCACTGCTATTACCGCACTAGCTGACGCCTCGGTCGTCTCAAGCGTGGCGCGACCGTCCCTGACTCGCAGTTGAAACGTACGATTATTCCAGGGCGCTAGACTGTCGGTTACGGCAAGGTCAACACTCCAGGCTCCGTCTGGATAAACCAGTGTTTTTAGAGTTTGCTCAACATCTGCCATTCGAGCAGTCATAAAGGGAAATACACGAATATCTTGTTTTGCTTCAAATAAGGAAAACAGAACTTTATCTGCCGTGTCCAGCGGAGCGTTCCATTCCACGGTCTGCGCATGTGAACGATGATTATAGAGAAAGTCCACCAAACCCTGTTTGACTTGATCATTACTATATACCATTTCACGCACACTGATCTTTCCGTTGCGCAGGATATACAGAATGTAGCCCATTGGTTTTCCATCAAATTCTACCAGATACGTATAGCCTTCATCATTTGCATGCTCGCTCAGCAGATGTTCCCAATCTGCTGTTGTACGAACGATATAACCGTGCCATCTAGCGACAAAATTGCGGTATATTGCATCTAGTGCCGCAATATCGGCCAGCCCGGCAGGCCGGAATTCTCCTGCTGGCTTTGCAACTGAACGCAAGTCTTCAAGTTGCAAGGAATACTTTAACTGATGGTGGCACAGCCGCCAATCGTAGGGATAATAAAACCCGGCTTTAAACGGCATAAGAATGGACACCGGCCGTCCGCGCCGGCGCATCTCTGCCAGAGTCTCAGCCAATAGCGGACCGGTCATGCCTGACCGCCTTGCCGCAGGATCGGTGGCCACTCCCACAATATACGAAACATCCACGACCCGACCGCGCAAATACAATTGATATGGATGCATATGTAATACGGCCAACAATCGACCATCCCGCCAACAGCCTAGTGCGTTATCTGGATTGTAGAAAGAGGAAAAATACCAACTGGCAAATGGTTCATCTCCATTAAAGGCATAAGCCCACAGCCGGCGCACGCTCTCGAAATCATCCGCAGTTGCGATACGAAATTCCATAGTTCACCCCATTCTGCTGTTTAACGCGGTTTGATCGATATATTATATTTCTCGATCATTTTAATTGGCGAATAGGATTCTTTAGCTTTGCGAATACCCGGTATACCCATATCCTCTTCCCGATTCACAAATGGCACCTGACTCCAGACATTCTGGCAGAATTCCTGATTGATTGCTTGGTATACGCCGCGAATCTCAGAATCGCCCTTCTCCACGTGGATAACTGCCATCTCGTCATTGAGCATCTCGCCAAATGTAAAAGCTTCGATTTTGCCGTTAATCAGAATCGCTCCGCCGGTAACGCCGAGAGTATCCCAATTGTGCATGACATCGATGATCGCATCCCGCTCACACACTAGCGCTGGATCCGGGTCACATTCGCGCTTTCTACACCATTCCACGGCAAAATCAATGCAAGCTTCGGTCAGAGACGAGTCGATCGCACGGTACTCATACTGACTATACGTTTTCTTAAAGTTGTTCAAGTGATTCTTTTTAATGTGAAACTTCCTGCCCTGCAAATCAATAAGATCGCGCGTGACGTATACATAATCGTAATTATCACGATCAGGCTGAAACTCGAAATAGCCTGGTTTAACGGCTTCGCACCATTCCACCAAATCAGGCGTCGCAGACTTCATATAAAACGGCATGCCAGATGCGTTATAATGCTGTTCCAACTTATCGAGGGCAGCAGCAAAACGCTCCTGGTCAGGTCCGAAAGGAGGCAAGTTGTAGGTCGAACCGCCATACGTGACCTTTAGACAAAGGCAATCATCAACAACATCCCAAACGATGTTGTAACAGCGCCGCCACATATATAGATTGGTAAAAGTGCAGGAAGACTGCTCATAACGTTTAGCCCGGAAGAAGGCGTCAAACACAGGCTTATCGCCAAGAGTAATTGGTCGAAAGGAAATCATTGGCCACCTCTGAATTATCATTATTTTTCGTCTATACTTTTTGATATCTATTATTGTACCCTGCCGTCGTCTGCAAGTCAAAAGCGAAATCACGCCCAGGCAGCAAATTAGCAGGAATCTTGTATTATATTAGCGAATCGTATCCCAACACATTCTTTGGCGAAAGGAGTCTGTATGCAAAACATCTGGAAAGTCGCCAGCTTCAATATTAATTCCATCCGGATCAGGATGGAAGACTTTATTCAATGGTTAGAAAGGGAAAAGCCTGATATCGTCGGGTTACAAGAAACTAAGGTTCAGGATGACGACTTCCCGCTCGAACCGCTTTCTGAAGCCGGATACCATGTTGCGTTCCGCGGCGAAAAGGGTAAAAACGGGGTTGCTATTATTAGCCGTGAAAAGCCAGTTGAGGTCTGTTTCGGTCTTGATGAATGGGGTTTGCCAGGAGAAGCCCGCCTAATCAATGCCCGCTTTAATGGTATAGCTGTGGTCAACACCTATGTACCGCAGGGACGGGAACCAGGAACTGATTATTTTCAGTACAAATTACAGTGGATCAAACACATGAAGGACTATTTCAGCCGCCATTATGAGCCTGACCAGCCAGTAGTATGGCTAGGTGATTTCAACGTAGCACCCGAACCGATCGACATTTATGACCCCGTGCGCCTACTCGGGCGGGTCGGTTATCATCCTGAGGAACATGCAGCCTTAGCGGAAGTGAAAGAGTGGGGATTTGTTGACATCTTTCGGCGGCACGTACCAGAGAAGGGGAATTACACGTTTTGGGATTATCGGGTGAAAAATGCGTTAGATCGTGGTCTAGGCTGGCGCATCGACCATATTTGGGCGACTGCAGCGTTAGCTGAACGATCGGTTGATGCAAAAATTGATACCTCGCTCAGACGTCTGGCACGTCCGTCTGATCACACGCCAATCATCGCGACGTTTTCATTATAGTAGCCATAAAAAACTGCTGACACGGTCCTTTGATACAGGAACGATTCCATGGAGTACACAGAGGACACGCAGAGGGCACAGAGGTTTATACGTTAGCGCAAAGCGCGCTAAAAATCGAAGAGCGCAAAGATATTTATATAGTATTAATATTCTCTTTGTGACGTTTGTGCACTTCGCGGGCTTCGTGCTAATGCACCTCTATTGTTTACTTTCTAGAGTTTAAAAAGGAATCGCCTTTGATCGGCGATTCCCACAGAAGTTTATTTCGTTTCGATCGTAATTTTCTTAATAACCACTTCTTCAACCGGCCGGTCCATTGGGCCGGTTTTTACTTTGCCGATTGCTTGTACGACATCTAGCCCTTCGATGACCTTGCCAAAGATAGCATGACGGTTGTCAAGCCACGGCGTTGGCGCAAGAGTAATAAAGAACTGCGAGCCGCCGGTATTTGGGCCTGCGTTTGCCATTGACAGAATTCCAGCGCCGGTGTGTTTCAAATCAGGATGAAACTCATCCGGAATATTGTAACCAGGGCCGCCAGAGCCAGTGCCTTTGGGGTCGCCGCCTTGGATCATGAAACCATCAATGACCCGATGAAAGATCAGGCCATCATAGAACTTTTTGTTAATCAGAGTGATAAAATTGCCAGCCGTAATCGGGGCCTTGTCCTCAAATAGTTCAACCGTAAATACACCCTTTGAGGTTTCGAATTTAGCCACACTGTTTTTCTTCGCCGATGCAGCTTGTTTCTGTCCTTCTGCCGGCGGCTCAACAGGTTTGGGTTTCTCAGGTGTTGGACTGCCAGCACAGCCAGTTGTAAAGGCGAGCAGCAGCATGGAAAGTAATAGCAGCGGTTTTTTCATTTGTATGTCCCCCTAGTTTCTTTGATTATGTGTATATACTACCCAAAAGTTCAAGATTCCTGCACATGGTAAGAAAAACCACTAAAGGGATCTAAAAAGACAGGGAACGTTTAACCGCAGAGGGAACTGGCTTAGTAAAATTCTGTCCTTCGATCCCTCTGTGTCCACTCTGCGACCTCTGTGTACTCTGCGGTAAAATGAACTCGTTCTGTCACCCCTCAAGAACTATTGAGGGAGTGTTAAAAGTACGCTTTGCCGTTCTCCTGATCAAATAGGTGCGCTTTCTGCATTTCCAGATCAAGCTCGACCATCGAACCAACAGCAGGTCGGTATTCTGGGCTCACCCGAATAATCATCGGTTGAGTTCCGACCTTTAATGTCAAAATATTTTCTGAGCCAAGCGGTTCAATAACTTCTACCATTGCCCGGATTGAGCCACCGTCAACAGGGCAGGCGTTTTCCGCCCGAATGCCTAAGGTTGCCTGTTGTAAGTTATGCTGTTTAATTTGCTCGGTCCATTCAGTCGGAACCGCAACATGTACATCTTGGGCAGATAGAAATAACGCGCCGTCTTGATTTGATAGCGATACTTCTAAGAAGTTCATCGGAGGTGTTCCAATAAAGCCTGCAACAAAGCGATTTGCCGGTTTATCGTAGAGTTCCTGCGGACTGGCAATTTGTTGAACAAAGCCGTCTTTCATGACAATAATACGATCTGCCATAGTCATGGCTTCGGTCTGGTCATGAGTAACATAAATGGTCGATACACCGATTCGGCGATGCAGTTTGATAATCTCAGCCCGCATTTGGACGCGAAGCTTAGCGTCCAAATTGGATAACGGTTCATCCATTAAGAAAACAGAAGGATTACGCACAATCGCTCTGCCTAGCGCGACCCGCTGACGCTGGCCGCCAGACAGTTCCTTCGGCTTTCGGGAAAGATAGCTGGTAATACTGAGAATCTCAGCCGCTTCCTTAACCCGCTTATCAATTTCATCTTTAGGCACATTCTTTAACTTCAGGCCAAACGCCATGTTGTCATATACATTCATATGCGGATACAGAGCATAGTTCTGAAAAACCATCGCAATATTACGATCTCGCGGCGGCATGTCATTAACCAATCGGCCTTGTATGTAAATGTTACCCGAAGTACGCTCTTCCAAACCGGCAATCATCCGTAAAGTAGTCGATTTTCCACAACCCGACGGCCCAACAATAACAATAAATTCATTTTCGCCGAAGTCTACATGAAAATCATCTACGGCGACGACGCCACCGGCAAACTCTTTGCGCAGATGTTCACAAACCACTGTTCCCATTCTGTCAACTCCGTTCGTTCATTTTGCGTCAACCCTTGACAGCCCCCGCTGTCAACCCTTTAATTACATAGCGTTGGAACAGCATCGTCAGAATAATAGCTGGGGCAATGATCACAACCGCCGCCGCCATAACATTGCCCCAGCCGACTTCGGCGTAAGACACAAAGTTGAATATAGCAATCGGCAGAGTCTTCGTATTCTGTGCGCTCAACACTAAAGAGAACATAAAGTTATTCCAGGAAAACAGAAACGATAAGGTGCTAGCTGTTAGAATTCCGGGGCCAGCCAACGGCAGCACGATGCGAAAGAAAGCGCCATGCAAAGTGCAGCCGTCAACTTGGGCCGCTTCTTCAAGTTCGTGGGGAAAATTATCAAAGTAGTTAATCATAATCCAGACAATCAGCGGCAGGCCTACCATCATATGGCTGGCAATCAGTGATGTAAATGTATCAATCATTCCCAGTTTGGAAAAGAGGATAAACCAGGGGATTAAGAAGGATATCCCCGGCATGACACGGGCAAGCAGAATAAAAACGCCAATCATTCGTTGTTTATAACGGGAAATCGAATAAGCGGCCGGCAAGCCAATTATCAACGACAGTACAGTTGAACCAACCGCGATAACCGCGCTGTTCCAGAGAAATCTGCCAAATTCCTGGTCGATGAAGACATTCTTGTAGTTATCGAGAGTCGGAACAAACAGCCAAATTGGCGGCGACGCGACAATTTGCGCCTGTGTCTTGAACGAAGAACTGACAATCCAGACGAGTGGAAAGATAAACGGAATTATCATAGCAATAACCAGCGCATACCACAGTGCTTTATGAAGAATCTTATTATTATTCATCGCATCACTTCCCTGCCTCTCAGTAATCAAACCGCTTGCGCATCCAAAGAACAATCAAGCTGCCACCAAGGACTACTGCAAGTAAAGCTACTAGCGCGGTAGAGGCCATACCAAAACGGAAATAGCCAAACCCAAGGTTATAGGCATATATATTGAGGGTCTCTGACGCAAAGCCAGGTCCCCCTGCTGTCATCGTTAAAATGATGTCAAACGTTTTAAATGCATCAATGCCGCGCAGTATTACTGCCACCAGAATGGTTGGCATCAATAGTGGCAGAGTTACAAAACGAAATACCTGAAAGGGAGTTGCTCCATCTACCATCGCAGCTTCAAATGGATCTTGCGGCAGCGAGGCTAGGCCGGCCATCACAATCAGAGCGATCATCGGTGTCCACTGCCAGATGTCGACAATCGCCAACGCGGGAATGACAGAATTCGGCGACGCTAACCACTTCGAGGCAGGTAGACCCAGCATTTGCAGCGCGTAGTTAGCAAGCCCGATCGACGGTTCATAAAACAGAGTCCAAGCCAGGCCGATTGCTACCGGCGTGGCAACCATTGGCAGCAACAGCAGACCCTTTGCCAGGTCCTTTCCGGCAAATTCTCGATTCAGTATTAAAGCCATCCCGACTCCCAACACTGTTTCAACCCCAACAGCCAAAACAGTGAAATACACGGTCAACCAGACCGCGTTGTAAAAACGGCTATCGCTAAGCAAGTCCTGGTAATTCTTTAGGCCGATAAATTGGGGTTCTCCCCCTGTGGTCATCGCCCAGTCGGTCAGACTGACACCTATTGTAAAGATAACAGGAAAAGCCATCATCGCTACGATGAAGATAACAGCAGGTAACGGAAAAAGCCAGCGAAGATTGCGTTCAATGAATTCGTTCAAGCGATCAACCCCTGTGTGTTAGTTTCCAAATGGATACAGGGCACGCTAACCGCAGAGTGCTCAGATTACGCGGAGATAGACAGAGGGTTACGGTTTTCGTTATAGGACTTAGAAATTCACCGTAACCCTCTGTGCACTCTACGAACCCTCTGTGTACTCTGCGGTAAAACGCAACCTCATCTTTATTTTTTACCTTCGCCAGCCTTATTTAACAATTCGTCAACCTTGGCTGCGGCTTTTTTCGCTGCATCGGCGAGATCTGCTTTGCCGCCGGATTCAATTGACTTAACAATGACTTCGCCAATCGCGTCACGCGCTTCGACAACAGCGGTCATAAGCGGACGGTCATACGGTGTAGCGATAGGACCAACTTTTTTGAAGTCGTCAGCAAGGCCTGGATACAGTTTCTTAACAACTTCGGCATCATTCCAGATGGAGGTACGTGAAGTGGTATTGCCTGCCAATTGCGCCTTAACCATCACTTCTTTGCTGGAAGCCCATTTCAAGAATTCCCAAGCAGCATCTTTTTGCTGGGATTGAGCACTAACAGACATCGCCCAAGGTACAACTAAGAACGGATGGTTGCCTTTCGGGCCTGCCGGGAACTGAGCAATACCAATTTTGTCAGCCACTTGTGATTTAGCCGGATCGATCAAACCTGCTAGCAGGGTGCTGGCGTCAGTCCACATGGCGACCTTGCCACTAGCCATCAGCGCTTGCGCTTGTGGCCAATGCATATTGGTTACACCAGGAGGGCCGTAGTCATGCAGCAGACGGCCATAATATTCAAAGGCTTTAATAGCTTCCGGAGTATCTACAACGGCTTTACCGTCTTTAATCCAGTCGCCACCAAAATTGTATAGATAACTTGACAACTGGGTAACGGCATTAGCGCGCTGACCGCGGGACACGATACCATACATGCCTGCGTCAGGGTTATGCAGTTTCTTCGCTGCCGCTTCAAGTTCTTCCAGAGTAGTCGGCGGCTTCAGACCTGCCTTTTCAAACAAGTCTTTCCGGTAGAATAGTGTCTGCCACTCGGTGACAATTGGCACCGAATTGATGCTGCCGCTATAAGTTACAGCATCAGCAGTGGATTTGGGGAAATCCTTCCAATCCCAATCGCCTGATTTCTCAATCTGCGCATTTAACGGCTCATACCATTTATTTTTTGTAAATAAACGACCTTCTTGCAGAGGACGAGTCATAAACACATCGACATTTGATTTGCCGGAGGTGAACTCAACAGTGAGTTTTTGCGTCAACTGATCTTCAGTGTAGCTTTCCAAATTAACTTTGGCACCGGTTTTCTTTTCAAACTCAGGAATCAACTTTTTGAGAGCTTCCGGATACGGGTGGTTTGCCATTAAAACCCGAATAGTTTTTCCAGCTAATTTTTGATCACCTGACTTAGCTGGTTCCTTTTTGTCTCCGCCACAGCCGGCCAGAGACAGCATGAGACCTAGGACGAGCAACACAACCAGGAAACGGTTCATTCGATTCATGCTTTTCCTCCTCCAGAGTATTTGCGACATCTTCCACTATTCTTATACGCTATTAACACCAAAATACCTTCTTTGAGTTAACATAAATTCCAGCATCTTTATTTTTCCTTCCTATTAGCTCAGGCTTCCTTACAAATAGCGTACTCTATTTGTTACATATTTTAGCCCATAACATCACGAATAAGTCGTAGTGAATTCTGCCAACAGAATTTTTCTAATTCAGTTTCGGTAAGTCCAGCTTGTTCCAGGGCGCGGATCAGGCTACCAATTTGACCTATGTGCTCAATCTCAAGCTGTGGATTAATGCCGTCAAAATCCGTGCCTAGCGCAAGGACATCTCTGCCGCCTACCTTCATGATATGTAAGACATGCCTAACCATATCCTCCACTCGGCTGATCTCGCTTGCCCCCAAAAACTCGGAGCAGAAATTTAGACCGATAACTCCGCCTTGATCGGCGATCATCTTAATCATGTCATCAGTCAAGTTGCGGCTGTGTCCGGTAATCGCGCGAGCGTTTGAATGCGAGGCGACAAAAGGCTGTTTGGAGAGCCGGGCAACATCGAAAAATCCCTGATCGGAAAGGTGAGATACATCAATCAGCATCCCCAGTCGGTTCATCTCACAAATGACGTCTTGGCCAAAGGGAGTCAGGCCATCGTGTTGATACCGCCACTCACTGTTAGGAAAACCGATCTCATTCGGGTAGTTCCAAGTCAAGGTAATTAGCCGAACACCAAGCTGATATGCTGCTCGCAAATTGTCCATACTGCCTTCTAGCACGCCGCCTTCCTCAATGGTCAAAAAACATGAGATTTTTCCTGCGCCCTGATTTATTTCAAGTTCATCCGCAGAACGAGCCAGAGCCAACCGATCCGAATTCTTCGCCAACTCATTAAAGAAAACGGCAGCCATCGCCTCAAAAGCCGAATACGGTTTGGTATGGTCCTGACGTTCAACGAAGATAGCAAAAAATTGAGCCAGTGATCCAGCGTTCACTAGTTTCTCCACATCAACACTGAACAGATTGCGTTGCAAATCGGCAGCCCCGTTTTCTTCCCAAAGCTTCAAAATAGTATCACAATGCAAGTCAATGATCCGCAAATTTTCACCCCCTTATTGCAAATAAGCGTTTTTAAAATAGATGTTGCCAAAAATTGATCGCATCGTTCCTTTGACACGGTCCTTTACCAGCGACGGACTGGTATAGTAATATAACGGAATAATGACCGCGTCATCGATCAGCAGCTTTTCTGCCGCGTGCATAGCCTGCATGCGTGTCTGCTGATCTGGTGTTTTTTTTGCCTGATTAACTAGCGCGTCATAGTCAGGATTTTTGTAATCAGGTACGTTGTTGCCGTTCGTCATTTCAAATAATTCGATGAAGGTCATCGGATCTGCGTAATCCCCCACCCAACTGTCGCGTGCCATTTGGAACTCATGCCGGTCAAGGCTATCGAGGAACACCTTCCATTCTTGATTGGACAGTTGAACGAGAACGCCCAGATTCTTCTTCCACATTTCTTGGATAGCTTCTGCCATCATTTTATGGGTTTCACTGGTGTTATATAGCAGAGTGATTGGCGGCAGTCCTTTGCCATCCGGAAAACCGGCTTCTGCTAATAATCGCTTGGCTGTTTCAATATCATTGTTTTTCAGCAAATCGCCGCCTACTTTACGGAAATCCTCCCCCGGCTTGACATCCGCAAGCCCGGTCGGCACTAAAGCAAACGCAGGTTGCTGCCCGCCTTGAAGAACTTTTTTCACCAGCACTTCGCGATCAATTGCCAACTGAAACGCTTTGCGGACTTTAGCATTGTCAAACGGCGCCTTCTGCATATTGAACGAATAATAACCGACTCCTAACTGGGGCTGAATCTGCACTTTTTTCTCAGCTAGCAAACGGGGAATTTCGCTGGCAGGTAAATTATCACCAATATCGATTTGGTTGCGTTCAAACATCGCCATCACCGTGCTGGCGCTATCTAATAACAGGAACTCCATTCTGGCCAGTTTCACGCTGGCAGCATCCCAATAATGGGGATTTTTCGCAAGCTCCATTTTACTGCTATGCTGCCAAAGAGTCAGCAAAAACGGCCCATTGCCGACAACGCTTTTCGCATCTGTCGCCCACTTGCCATTCGCGGCGACAGTCTTTTGGTGAACCGGATAATAGGTATGAAAAGCTGTCAGTGATAAGAAGTAGGGAGCGGGGCGTTCCAGACGAACTTCCAATGTATAATCATTAAGAGCTTTAACGCCAACCTGGTCTGCCGACGCTTTCTTGTTATGGTAGGCCTCGCCGTTTTTTATGTAGAACATTTGATAGGCGTACGGACTGGCGAAGTCTGGGCTGAGACAAGTCTTCCAGGCATATTCGAAATCATGAGCAGTAACCGATTCGCCATTTGACCACTTTGCCGCCTGACGCAGGTGAAACACATACACCAAACCGTCAGCAGATACTTCCCACCGTTCAGCCGCGGCTGGTGCCGGCCGGTTGGCGGCATCGAGAACAGTCAAGCCTTCGAATAATTGTGCTTCAATAGTAGAAGCAGCGATACTAGTCGATTTGCGGGGATCTATACTTTCCGGCTCAGCGCCGACAGCATAGCGCAGATGAGTGCTTTGTTGTTTACTGCAGCCTGTCATCAATAATCCGGCAATCAATGTGCAACAAAGAATAAGCAGTAGTCTGTTTTTCAACATGTAGAAGGCTCCTTTCTGATTTCACCTATCAGAGGCTGTTACAAAACACCCATCTGCGACGCGCATGGATGCGCTAGTGCCGAACGCGCCAAGGATGGCATAGCGTTCGTGCCGTTGCACCCGCGAGGGGTATGCCGCCAACTCTACGACGCTAAAGCGCCAAGAGTTGCGCAATCGCGACTGCGTTTGCTTGCTTGCGTACCTTTTGTATGCGGTGATGCTAACAAACTAGGTGGCAACAATTGCTGTTACGTCGCATAGGTAACAACGTAGCGCAAGCCTCGCTGTTCCTAGTGATGCTACTGATCTTATGTACAACAGCGATGTTTGTAGTCGCATATGCAACAACATCTGGGCAGTTTCTAACAGCATCCCTTGTTTGTGGTTGCGTGTTTTTTGAAACACGCTCTATCGGACATTATTTCGCTCTCATCCTTCTTTTTCCTGTCCCGCTCCCCAGCAAACTGTAAAGAGGTAATCTGTCGATTCACAGCGAAAAAATGCAAGGGAGGGTTCAACCATGCAACAAAAGCTAATTTCGCTGCGTCAGCAAATCGAACAGCATCTAGCTGGCACACCTGGTACATATTCCATTGAATTAGTTCTGCCTGACTTAGGCATGGGGTTGCGCTACAACCCCATTGTGCTCCCTTCAGCCAGTCTCATTAAAGTATTTATCATGGCCGAAGCCTTCCGTCGCGCCAGTATTGGCTGTCTCGACCTGTCAGATTCAGCCGAGGTCACACCCGCCGTACGGGTCGGTGGCGCTGGTCCGCTTGAACATGCGGCGTATGGAACCAGTATCAAATTGCTTGAGCTCATTGAGTTGATGATTACTGAAAGTGATAATACGGCCACTAATATTCTTATTCGAATTCTTGGCATGGATTCAGTCAATAAGCTGGCGTATACAATCGGCTGTCACAACACCCTCCTCGGCCGGCACATGATGGACTTTACCGCCCGCGCCGCCGGCAGAGATAACCTTACCTCTCCTACTGATATGAATATTCTGCTTGGCCGTCTCTATACCAATGGCTGCATCAATCCGGCCAGCTCCCAGGCCATGCTTGCCATCTTGCTACGTCAAACAGATAAATGCAAACTGCCACTGTTGCTGCCACCTGGCACAGTCATTGCTCACAAAACCGGTGAACTTGACGGCATTGAACACGACTCAGGTATCATCTATGGACAGACGCCATATATTCTGACGATCATGACAGAAAACTTGCCGGTCGAAGAACAGGGAAGACAAACCATTGCAGAGTTGTCGCGCATAGTGTATGATGCATTGCAATAATAAACCCGTTGAGACATTCTTTAGGGCGAACGGAGAACGCGAACCGCAGAGTACGCTGAGGAAAATTGCAGAGGGCTACGGCAGATTAGAACACAGTCCCGTTTCCCTTTGTGTACCGCCCCCTCTGTGTTCTCTGCGGTAAAACGCAACCTCGCTTCAAAGCCTAAAAAAGAGGAAGATTGCTTCACTCCGTTCGCAATGACAAACTGTGTCATCACGAGCAGAGCGCGGCGATCTTCCTCTAGTGCCCATTTTCCAGTTTTGGCCGGTTCCTATGGCTTCTGTGAGTTTATTCTATAAGCTGTTGAAATCTAAGGTTCCAAACAAATCCTCAAGTGTTTCCGCTCGGCGAATCAATTTTGCGCTGCCGTCTGGTCTAAGCAACACTTCGGCAGAGCGCAGCTTGCCATTATAATTGAAGCCCATTGCATGACCATGCGCACCAGCGTCATGAATCACAAGCAGATCATCGATATCTATTTTCGGCAGTTTGCGGTTAATCGCAAACTTATCGTTATTCTCACAGAGACCGCCGGAGACATCATACACGTGGCTTAATGGTTCATGTTCTTTGTCGACGACAGTGATGTGATGATAGGCCCCATACATGCCTGGGCGCATCAGGTTGGCCATGGAGGCGTCGACACCGATATAGTTTTTATAAATCTCTTTTTTATGCAGAACTCTTGTCACCAAATAGCCGTAGGGGCCAGTGATAACACGACCACATTCGAGCGCCAACGTCAGCGGAGCCAGTCCATTAGCGACAATCTTTGCTTCATAGGCAGCTTGAACGCCATTGCCAATCAGTTCTAAGTCGACAGCTTCTTGCTCAGGGCGGTAAGGAATGCCGATACCGCCGCCAAAGTTGACCATTTCAATGCGAATTCCTAGTTCTTGATGAATCTCAATGATCAGATCAAACATCATATTGGCAGTTTCTATGAAGTAGGCTGGATTCAGTTCATTCGATATAACCATTGTGTGGATGCCGAATCGTTTGACACCTTTATCCCGAAGGATACGATAACCTTCAACTATTTGTTCGCGGGTCAAGCCATATTTCGCTTCTTCGGGATTACCGATAATCGAATTGCCGCCCCGCAACGGTCCCGGATTGTAGCGGAACGAAATGAGATCCGGTAAACCGGCATGTTTCTCTAAATAGGCGATTTGAGTGATGTCATCAAGATTAATGATAGCTCCCAATTCGCGTGCCTTCTGGTATTCTTCAAACGGAGTATCATTTGAGGTGAACATGATGTTCTCGCCGGTAATGCCGCTCTTTTCTGCTAAAACCAGTTCAGCCAATGAGCTGCAGTCCGCGCCTATTCCCTCTTCGCGCAATAATGAAAGAATATGCGGATTTGGCGTTGCCTTGACAGCAAAATATTCCTTAAATTTCGGAGCCCAGGAAAACGCAGCCAATAGTCTCCTGGCGTTTGCCCGAATTGCTTGTTCATCATAAATATGCAAAGGTGTCGGATATTCTTGAATAATTGATTCTAGTTGTTCTTTTGTAAAAGGCAATTTCTTTTCAGCCATTATACTTTCCTCCCGGAGTTTTTTCAGAAACAATGCAATACTTTACAACTAAAAAATAAAGCGGCAGCAAGTACTCTCGCAGCCGCTAGGCAGACATTGTCAAATCCCGCTTGCAAGATAGCACTCCACCTACAGTCAGGTGACAGTCTTATACCTGTTTAGCATAAGCCCAGCAATTTACCTTTGCCTGCGGTTAATCGCTTCGGCGATGACCCCTTTTAGCGCCAATCTTTGCTGGCGACTCCTGACACCTACTCATGGTCTTCGCTCCTCTATCCAGACAATATTAAATTTTGTATATATCATACAGTAATACCCTCTGAGTGTCAATAGCAGATGGTCATAGCAGCTTGCACTATTATTGCCATATCGATACGTTCTGCCGATACTATAGTCTACTCTTTATTTTCGCCAATTTCCCGGAAATAATCACATTATTCTTGGCCGAATTCTTTACAGTGCTCTTGGTAGAGATCATAGTATTTATGCAGAATCTCCGGTATCGGCAGATTATATGGACATCGTGGCAAACATACTCCGCATTGGATGCATTTATCGATGCTTTCCATAGCCTGACGATTGAAGTTTACCGCCGTTTTTGCTGACATTCTACCAGCAAGCACCTTATAACCCATGGCAGGAGTGATCATGACACCATGCGGACAAGGCTGACAGTACTCGCAGCGTCTGCAGAATTGCCGGCCTAGTTCCTGTCTATAAAGTTCCATCTTTGCGAGATCTGACTCAGTCAAATGGTTAGGTTTCTGATAAAAACCGACAATCTGATCGACCGATTCCACCGAGTCAAAGCCTGGAATGGGAATAACCGCCGGATACTGCCGCAAAAAGGCAAACGCCAGAGCAGCATCGTCGATTACGCCACCAGCGAA